>DATNGX010000528.1:0-6869 GCA_035605755.1 Candidatus Krumholzibacteriia bacterium | reverse complement strand
CACCACGCGTTATTTCATCATCGGCAACGACTGCCACCTGGCAGCGCTGCAGACCGCGAGTTCTCGCGAGGACGTCAACCTGACCGAAAAGACGTCGACCCTCTTATCCGCAATCTGCGAACACGCCTTCCAGTAGTTCCACGAATTACTTCGCGGCTTCAATCACGGCAGCGGCCGCTTCGTCGACCATGGCGTCGGTGAGCTCGGCGTACATGGGGAGCGAGATGATCTGCGGGATCACTTTCTCCGCCACCGGGAACGAGCCCTTCTTGAGCTCGAGGTGCGCGTACGCGGGCTGCAGGTGGAGCGGCACGGGATAGTGAATACCGACGCCCACTCCCTTTTCCTTCAGACGAGCCATCGCTTGGTCGCGGTCGGGCACGCGCACGACGTAGAGGTGATAGACGTGGGTGCGGTTGGGCGCGGCCTGGATGGGAACCACGTTGGTCCCGGCGAACGCTTTGTCGTAGCGCGCGGCGTGTGAGCGGCGGGCGGCGGTCCACTTGTCGAGGTGCTTGAGCTTCACGTCGAGAATGGCGGCCTGCATCGCGTCGAGGCGATAGTTCCAGCCTTCGTACTGGTGGTGGTACTTCTCCTTGCTGCCGTGATCGCCGAGGGTGCGCATGAACACGGCAATGTCCTCGTCGTCGGTGAGCACGGCGCCGGCATCCCCGGCCGCGCCGAGATTCTTTCCGGGATAGAAGCTGGTGGCCGTGGTGTCGCCGAGGGTCTTCTTGCGATCGCCGTCGATGGCGGCACCGTGCGACTGGGCCGCGTCGGCGATGACCTTGATGCCTTTGCGCTT
The DNA here is from genome assembly GCA_035605755.1 of Candidatus Krumholzibacteriia bacterium. Classification (GTDB taxonomy): domain Bacteria; phylum Krumholzibacteriota; class Krumholzibacteriia; order WVZY01; family JAKEHA01; genus JAKEHA01. Next base: position 6,064 of record DATNGX010000528.1, on the reverse strand, counting down.
CGCGATGTCGCGGATGGCGTCCATGTCGGCGGGCTGCCCGTACAGATGCACGGGTACGATCGCGGTGGTCTTGGACGTGATGGCGGCTTCGATCCTGGCGGGATCGATCAGCTGCGTCGCCTCTTCGACATCCACGAGCACGGGCCGGGCGCCGGCGTGGGTGATGGCTTCGGTCGTGGCAATGAAGGTATTCACCGCGGTGATGACCTCATCTCCGCGCTTCACACCGGCACCGAGCAGCGCCAGGTGCAATGCAGAGGTCCCGCTGCAGCTCCCCACCGCGTGCTGAGCACCCATGTACGTCGCGAAATTGCGCTCGAAGCGCTTGAGGTTTTCGCCGCCGATAAAGCCGCATGTCTCGAGCACGCCCATGACGGCGGCGTCGATTTCGGGTTTGATGGAGGCGTACTGGGCCTTCAGGTCGAGAAACGGGATCGCCATCTTGCTGGAACCTCGTGGAAGAAATTCTGGGAGTGCGGGACGCTGCTACGTCGCGGGAAAACCGCCTGAGCGCGGCCAAAACCGGCACTCATAGTACCACAGCACCTCCCGCGCGGGCAACGGCGGCCTGTGCGCGCCGCCTTTTGTTGACAGTTTCTGTCGCACGTCCGTACACTGCGTTTTGCATCGGTCCCGCGAGATTTTCGAGGTTGTATTGACCCCTGATCGACGAACTCTGCTCGCGCTGTTCTCCCTGGCCTTCGGGCTGCGCGTTCTCTTCGCGGCCGTCTTCGGCGGCAATCCGGCCATTGTCCCCATCAGCGACACCTACGACTACCAGATCGCGGCACGCATGGCGCAGGACCCGAGCTGGATCTCGACGCCTTTTTCTCCCAAAGCACCGGGCTATCTCATGCTGCTCGCCAGCGCGTTCAGCATTTTCGGTGTGTCGTGGTGGACCGCGGTGGGACTCAATGCGCTTTTGGCCGGACTCACCACGTTTTTCATCTATCGCATCGGTGAGAAGCGCATCGGCCCGAGCGCGGGATTGATGGCCGCGGTCTGGTTCGGCCTCAGCGCACACCAGATTCTGTTCACAAGCTTTGCCATTCGCGACACGCTGGTGACACTCCTCTTCACGTGGTTCATTCACGCCATGATAAAACCGTTCTGGCGCATGCGCACCGCGCTCTGGCTCGCTTTCCTTTACACGATGCTCGTGATGACGGAGCCGTTTTTCCTGGTGCTGCTGCCGGTCGTGTTGATCTACCTCGGGTTCTTCGCCACCCATCATCGTGTGCTGAGTTTCCAGTACGCGGTCCTGTTTGCGGCGTTCTTTCTGTTTCTCAACATTCCGTGGACGGTGCGCAACTACGCGGTCTACGAACAGTTCGTGCCGGTGAGCATCGAGGCCGATCGCTACACCTCCACCGTGGAGCGTTACGCGCGCAACGCGCCCGCGGAAAATGTCGAAGTGCCGCCCTCGGCGATGGTATGGGTTCAGCCGTCGTTCGCGCACAACACCGTGGAGTTCTGGCGCGCGATGCGTCTCGAGGATGCGCCCGCCGATCCCGCGCACGGAATCGGGGCGGAGCCGGCCTGGTCACGGCGGCACAATCTGACCTACCTGGTGACATACGGCGTGCTGCTTCCATTCATGGTGATCGGCGCCGTGTTCGCCATCCGCCACCGGAACCGCAGCGCGCTCGTCATCACCGGCGCGATCGCGAGCTACTCGCTCTTCCGGGGTTTCATGACCGGCGACGACCGTTTCCGGCTCACCATCGGGCCGCTGATCATTCTGCTGGCAATCTACGGGATGCGGGAGCTCGTGAAGCTCCGCGAGAAACACGCGCCCGAGCCGGGCGAAGTGGCCGGCCGCGCCTAGCGCTTTGCGCGCAGGTCGCGTCCTGTCATCTCCGCGGGAAGCGGAACTCCCATATAATTGAGAATGGTGGGCGCCAGATCGCGCAGCGATCCGTCGTCGATGAGCTCGCCTTTGTACGTATTGTCGACGAGGATGCACGGGACCGGATTGGTGGTGTGCGCGGTGTGCGGCCCGCCGGTAACCGGATCCACCATGAGCTCGGCGTTGCCGTGGTCGGCGGTGACGATGGCGACGTACTTCGCATGATCCATCGCGTCGAGTACACGTCCCACACATTCATCCACGGTTTCGCAGGCCTTGATGGCCGCTTCGAGCACACCGGTGTGCCCCACCATGTCGGGATTGGCAAAGTTGCAGATGAGATAGTCGTGCTGGTCGCCCTTGATCTCGCGGATCAGCGTGTCGCACACGCCGGCAGCGCTCATCTCGGGCTGCAAGTCATACGTCGGCACCTTCGGTGACGGGATCAACAGGCGCGTCTCCCCTTCGAACGGGATCTCTTCTCCGCCGTTGAAGAAGTATGTCACGTGCGCGTACTTCTCCGTCTCCGCAATGCGCAACATCTTCTTTCCCGCTGCTGAGGCCGTATCGACCAGAATGTCATTGCGCGACTCGGGCGGAAACACGACCGGAAGTGTGAGCGACTCGTCGTAGCGCGACATGCACGTGTAATGCACGCGCGGCCGCGGATTGCGCTCGAAGCCCGCAAAGTCGTCGTCGGTGAACGCGCGCGTGATCTGTCTGGCACGATCGGCTCGGAAGTTGAAAAAGAGCACGGAGTCGTTGTCACGAATCGTGAGTGGCTCCTTACCGTCGGGTACGATGGCGATGGGCTCGACGAACTCGTCGGTCACTCCCGCCTCATAGGAAGCATTCATGGCTTCGGCAGCGCTTGCCGCGCGCCCTCCCTCGCCGCGTGTGAACAGATGGTACGCGCGCGCAGTTCTCTCCCACCGCTTATCCCTGTCCATTGCCCAGTAGCGGCCCACGATGGTCGCGACGCGACCGAGGTCGATCTTGCGCATGTGCTCTTCGAGACGGCGCAGGTATTCCCGGCCGCCGTTGGGCGCGGTGTCGCGGCCGTCGGTTATCGCGTGCACGCACACGTCGCGCACTCCGGATTTTTTCGCGAGATCGAGGAGTGCGTGCAGGTGTCTTTCATGGCTGTGCACGCCGCCATCGGAGACGAGGCCCATCAGGTGGAGGGTGTGCCCCTTCGCCGCGCGCATGGCGTCCAGCAGCACCTGGTTTTCGAAGAACGATCCGTCCGCGATGCTCTCGTCGATACGCACGATGTCCTGATACACGATGCGGCCCGCACCAATATTGAGATGGCCGACTTCGCTGTTGCCCATCTGCCCCATCGGAAGCCCGACCCACTTCTGCGAGGCCTGGATCAGCGTGCGCGGATAGTCGCGCCAGAGCCTGTCGAACACCGGCGTGTGCGCGAGACGAACCGCGTTGGCCGCTTTCTCTTCGCGCCAGCCCCAGCCGTCCATGATGATGAGTATCGGTTTGCGTGTGTCGCTCATTGGTTCTTTGCCGCCTGCACGCGCTTCAAGTTTTCACGCGCGCTCGCATTGGTGGGGTCGAGGCGGAGCGCCTCGTTGAATTCTTTCTCCGCTTCGTCGTAACGCTTCGACATGGCAAGCATGGCGCCGTAGGTGACGTGTCCGTTCACGTACGCGGGCTCGGTGTCCACGGCCTGCTTCGCAAAGCGAAGCGCCTGGTCGGGCTGGTTGGTGTGCATCATGATCACGGCCAGATTGCTCATCGCGTAATAGTCATCCGGCTTGAGCTTGATGCACTTCTCGAGCGCATCGATCGCCTCCGGATACATCTTGAGCTCGCCGTAGCAAGTCGCCAGATTGTTGTACGCGTTGTAGAACGTGGGGCGCATCGCGATCGCCTTCTTGTAGCTCTCGATCGCCTTCTGAAACTCGCCCTTCTGCTGATAACGCTGGCCGAGATTGTGCAGCGCGTCCGGATTGTCGGGCGTCAGATATCCGAGGGCCTCGAGCTTCTTCATGGTCTCTTCGCTGGCGCCGCTGGCCGTGTTGGCGGCGGCATCCTCGCGCTTTTTGTCCAGCGTGGGAACGTGCTCGGTGCTGAAGCTCTTCGCCACCTCATCCTCGAATGCGGACGTGATGGCAAGGCCGGCCATGTCGTCCGCGCGCGGGAGTCCCATGAGCGCCAGCACCGTGGGCGCGACGTCGCGAATGGATGCGCCTTCGATGACGGCGCCTTTTTTCACGCCCGCTCCGTACAACGCCACGATGCCTTCGGGACGATGCCAGAGCGCCGCATTGCCCGCCCAGATTTCGGGGCGGTTCTTGAGCCGGGCGGGGCCGCTCTTGAATCCATGATCCGAGATCACCATCAGCACCGTGCGATCGTCGACACGCTTCATGATCTCGCCCAGCACTTCGTCCTGAACCACGTACGCCTGCTCGACCGCATCCTTGTAATTGTTGAACTCGGACTCGGGCACGTCCGCAGGCCGCGGTGGCGTGTGCAGCATGAACAAATGACTCACCGCGTCCACCCACTCGAAGTACACGGCGAGCACCTCGGGACGATCCTTGTCGAGCAGGTACGTCGCGATTTTTTCGTACGTCATGGTCGATGCGTAGAGATGGAGCAGATTGTTGACGGCGTCGTTGGGATCGGTGGATGTGCGGTGCTTCGACATTTCCTCTTTTGAGAGATGTACGAAGCGCGAGAGCTCGTCGTCTTTCACCGCGTCGGCGTGCGTGACAAGCGCTTCAAACTCACTTCGGCGCGTGGCCGGATACACGGAGCCGTCTTCCGACTGCGCGGTATTTCCGGTGTCTTCCGGCACATACGCCAGATACCCGAATTTGTCGGTGACCATCACCCCATTGATGGTCTCGGCGGGGTCGGTCGCGAGCCAGCCGATGACGTCGACCGTGTGCTCGTAATCGCCGAGCATGTTCCAGAACGCGTCCACCTTGCGGTCGTGGCGGCTGACCGGTGTGCGCGCGCCGGTTTTCTTGTCGACGGCGGTAAAATTGAGCACGCCGTGCTGCTCGGGCAGACGGCCCGTAGCCATGGTGGTCCAGAGCAGCGGCGAGAGCATGGGTTCTTCCGAGCGCAGCGGTCCGCTGGCGCCGTCGTGCACGAGCTTTGCGAAATTGGGAAGCTTGCCCGCGTCGATGAGCGGGCGCAGATTCAACCAATCTCCGCCGTCTACTCCAACGATGATGAGACGGCGCGCCGCGTCACTCTGCGCGTGGAGATTTTCACGGCGCTTGCTTCCCACCTGCACCAGCGCAACGCTCTTGACCTGCACATGGAAGCGTCCCATCTCCTGCGCGACGCGCGTTTGCACCGCGCTTTCCAGATCACCGGCCCGCAATGCATCGTCGAGCGCGGCCGCTTCGATCTCCGCGGCGGACGTGACGAGCTTCTGAAATGCAGAGGTGAAGTCGTTCGAGAATTCGCGGTACAGCAGATCGGCGATCTTGGGCGGGACCACCAGTGCAGATTCGAAGGCCACACCCACCGTGTCGCCGTTGGAAAACGTGACCGTGGATGTGCCCGACTGCGGCGAGCGCGCGTGCCAGGCGCCGACCGGATACTTGACGAGCTTCGAGCCCGGGCCGATGAAGCGCCAGCCACTGGAGACCGCTCGGGCCGAGCCGTCGCGGCCGGTGCGCACCGCCTGCTCGTTGGGACCGACGCGGCGCATGCCGGCCACGGCCGCAAGCAGAGCCAGGGCGATCACAATAACGACGAGGAGACGGAGCTTCATGGAATGAATGATGGGAAAATGCGGCGCGTTGGACAAGCTTAGCATATAATGAGCGCCGTGCAGAACGGCGCGTCCATCGCCATCATTGTCCTCAACTGGAACGGCCGGGACCTCACGCTCGATTGCCTCCGCTCCCTCGCGGCCGTTACCACTCCCCATGTTCGCATCATCCTGGTCGACAACGCGTCCACCGACGGCTCGTCGGACGCGGTGCGGCAGCATTACGGCTCGCGCGTCACGCTGATCGAAAACGCACAAAACCTCGGGTTCGCCGCCGGCAACAACGTGGGCATCCGCCGCGCGCTCGACGATGGCGCCGATTTCATTCTGCTCCTCAACAATGACACGGTGGTGGCGCCGGATTTCGTGGACCACCTGCACAAGCCGATGCTCAGCTCACCCGACATCGGCATCACCGCTCCCAAGATCTATTACGCCGAACCGAAGAATCAGATCTGGTT
>DATNGX010000527.1:0-2766 GCA_035605755.1 Candidatus Krumholzibacteriia bacterium | reverse complement strand
TATCCGGACCAAACGACGTTCGAAGATCTAGTGAAGGCTTCTGTAGACGCGGGATGCGACATCATCGAGGTTGGAATTCCGTTTTCGGACCCAATCGCGGACGGTCCTATCATTCAGGCCGCTTCGACCGCCGCTCTCGCCCATGGTGTCACATTGCGTTCCACGCTCAGACAGGTTGCGCGCCTGTCGTCGCGCTGCCCTCTCGTCGCCATGAGCTACATCAATCCCATTCTGCGCATGGGCGTCGACGCGTTCGCGGATGCCGCGCGCGAGAGCGGTATCAGCGGCCTCATTCTTCCCGACGTGTCGTTCGAAGAGTCGGATGCATTTCGTCCTGCGCTCACGGCGCGCGGTCTCGCGTACATCGATCTCGTCGCGCCCACGTCGGACGATGCGCGCTTGCGCGCGATCGCGTGTGCCTCGAGTGGTTTCGTTTATCTGGTTTCCGTGACTGGCGTCACAGGTGTGCGGAATGCGCTCCCGGCCGGTGTAACAGAGCTCGCCGGTCGGGTGCGCACCGCCACCGAAACTCCGGTCTACGTGGGCTTCGGGGTGTCGACGCCCGAGCTCGCCGCCGAGCTCGCGCCGTGCGCGGACGGCGTCATCATCGGAAGCCGGCTGATACAGCTTGCCGGCGACGGCCACCCCGGCGAGGCGGGACGCCGCGTTGGCGACTTTCTCGCGGGGGCGCGCAAAGCCATTGATGCCGCGGCGGGCAGTCCCGAGCGAACAACGACGCCGCCGGCCCATTCGTGTTAAGATGCCGCGACTTGCAAAACGCCATATAGAGGAGCCCGGACTATGATCGTTGTCATGAAATCGGACGCCACCATGGCCGATATCTCCGGCGTGGTGAAGGCGCTGGAGTCGATGGGTTGCAAACCGCACCCCACGCGCGGCGCCGACCGCACCGTGATCGGCGTTGTCGATGCCCGCCAGGGCGCCGACTTCAGCCATCTCGAAGGCGCGCCCGGTGTGGAGCAGGTCATTCCCATCACCAAGGCGTACAAGATGGTGAGCCGTGAATTCCGTCCGCAGAACACCGTCGTCAACGTGAATGGTGTCGCGGTGGGTGGCGATCGTTTCGTGGTGATGGCGGGTCCGTGCGCGGTCGAGAACCGTGAACAGGTGCTGACCGCCGCGCGCGCCGTGCGCGACGCCGGGGCGTCCATTCTGCGCGGTGGAGCATTCAAGCCGCGCACCTCTCCTTACAGTTTCCAGGGTCTGGGCGAAGAGGGCCTGCGCATTCTGCTCGCCGCCAAGCGCGAGACCGGCCTTCCCGTCGTGACCGAAGTGATCTCGCCCGAGCTGGTGCCGCTGGTCAGCGAATACGCAGACATTCTCCAGATCGGCGCGCGCAACATGCAGAACTATGCGCTGCTCGAGGCGTGCGGCAAGATTCGCAAGCCCGTGCTCTTGAAGCGCGGCATGATGTCGACCGTCGAAGAGCTGCTGATGGCCGCCGAGTACATTCTATCCAACGGCAACCAGCAGGTGATCCTGTGCGAGCGCGGCATCCGCACGTTCGAGAACTCGACGCGCAACACGCTGGATATTTCCGCCGTGCCTGTCATCAAACGCAATTCGCATCTGCCCATCATCGTCGATCCCAGCCACGCCGCGGGACACACCGATTTTGTGATTCCGCTCGCACTCGCCGCCGTCGCCGCGGGGGCTGACGGCATCATCGTCGAAGTACATCCCTGCCCGGAAACGGCGTGGTGCGACGGCGTGCAGAGTCTCTCTCTCCACAAGTTCGAGGAGATGATGGACAAGATTCGTTTGCTGGCCGATGCGATGGGCCGTTCGTTGCCGGCCGTCACCCGGGCCGGAAGCTAGAAATCGTGCGGTCGCGTCCGACCGTCTTCTCCGTCTCCACATGAGCCGCGTTATTGAAAAAGTCGAACGCCTCGAGGGCACCCTCAAGGTGCCGGGCGACAAGTCCATTTCACACCGGGCCCTGATTCTGGGTGCGGCCGCGCGCGGTCGCCAGGTGATCGAGGGAATTTCCGACGCGGGCGATGTCGCATCGACAGCGGAAGCGTTGCGCACCCTGGGATGTTTCGTGGAAACCATGCCGGATGGTCGCACGATGGTGTTTGCGCATTCGCTCAAAAGCGATGTCCGCGTGGATGCGGGCAACTCCGGAACCACCGCGCGCCTGCTCGCGGGTTTTGCGGCGGGACGCACCGCGCGCTGTGAGATCACGGGTGATTCGTCGCTGTGCCGCCGTCCGATGAAGCGCGTGGCCGATCCCCTCGAGCGCATGGGTGCGCGTATCTCGCTCACCAACGGCGGCACGCTGCCGGCCGTGGTGGAAGGCGGCGCGCTGCACGGTATCGAATACCAGATGCCGGTGGCGAGCGCACAGGTCAAGTCGGCGGTATTGCTGGCGGGACTCGCGGCGGAGGGAAACACCACCGTCATCGAACCGGCTCCCACGCGTGACCACAGCGAAATCATGCTGCGCGCGATGGGCGCCGAGCTCACGCGCGAGCAGAACCGCATCACCATTCACGGCGGAAAGCCCATCGAAGGCATCAACGTCACCGTCCCGGGCGATTTTTCCTCGGCGGCGTTCTTCATTGTCGCGGCACTGCTCGTACCTTCGTCGCGCGTGGTGCTTCCCTTCACCGGCATCAACCAGCGTCGCATCGCACTCCTCGACGTGCTGCGCCGCATGGGTGGGCGCGTCGCCATCGAGTCGCTGCACCACGAAGACATGGAGCCCGCCGGCGACATCGCGGCGTCAACATCCGGGCTGAA
>DATNGX010000526.1:0-4270 GCA_035605755.1 Candidatus Krumholzibacteriia bacterium | reverse complement strand
TGGAAAAATCTTTAAGGGTCAGCGCGTGGCGTCGCCCGAGGCGGCGGAAAGCTTGACCGGAGCGGCCCTGGAATCCAGGGCGCGGGCGAGGCGCACACCGATGCGCTCGGAGTTACGGGGCTTCCAGTTGATGCGCCACTGGCAGCTCACGCGGGCCGGAAAGAAGTAGTAGGCGCCGCCACGAACCACGCGCTCCACCCCGTTCTGCACCACCCGCTCCCCCGTTCCGGGTGCCACCGGAAGCTCATAGGAGCCGTACCAGTCGTGCGTCCATTCGGTCACGTTGCCGAGCACGTCGTAGAGACCGAACGCATTGGGCGCAAAGAATCCCACCGGCGATGAATCGACGAAGCCGTCGAACCATTGCGCGTACGTGTACCCGCCCGGGCGGCCCGGTACGCGCGCGGAAGCATCCAGCACGTTTTCCGTTCCCTTGAGGCAGCGATAATCGCGGCCGCACCAGTACGGCCCCGGCGATCCCGCGCGCGCGGCGTATTCCCACTGCGCTTCCGTCGGGAGCGCGAGACCGATGTCCTGCGCGCAATCATCGGCCATGTCCCAGTTGAGATTCTCAACCGGGTGGCGCAGGGAGGTGACGTACATGCCGTAGTCACGGTAGGGCTGGATCGCGCTGGGATTGGAGCCGGTCAGGCGCAGCCACTGCGCCTGGGTCATTTCGTACTTGGAGATGAAGAACGGGTCGAGGCACACACGGTGGACCGGCACTTCGTCGTAACGCGGTCCTGCAAATCCGCCCGGCTGCGTGGGGTCGACCTGGTTCTCGATCGACAACCCCATGGAAAAACAATCACCCGGAAGCAGCACGAGCACGATTCCGGTTTCTTCGTCGATGACAAGCTTTCCATCCGGCCCGCGCACGGCGGCAGCACCGCTGCGCAGATGTGCAAACTCCCACAGGCCGCTCTCCGCGTCGCGTCCAATCGGAACCAGTCCCAGCTGCGGCTCGATCACCAGCCCTCCGTAGCGCGGACACTGGTGCACATCGGCAATGGAACGCGTGGCCGTCGTCCAGGCTTCGCGCTGCGCATCGATGCTCTTCTCGCGCACGGTTTCCGCGAACATGAGCCGGTCGCGGACCCGGGCGATGGTGCCCACGTGCGGATCGGGGTCGACGAACACGTCGAGGTCGGCGACGAGCTGCTGCAGGTGCAGATAGTGGAACTCGCGCTCCTGGTCGGCGAAATGAACGGCGGCGTTCCGGCCCGTGCCTGTCGTCGTGCCGTCACGACGGAGTGCCTCCAGCGTGCGACGATGGAGCGGAAGGCGCTCGGCGAGCGCATCCGCGCGGGTGAGCCATTCTTGCATGGCCGGCACGACCGATGGAGACGGAGGGCGCAGCCCGTGCGCTTCTTCGATCAGGCGCGAAAGCACGTTGGCGTCGGAGAGCCGGAGAATTTCGTCGCGTTGTGCTTCCGCAAGGCGGCGCGACGCGCGATTCTCGAGGTAGAGCGTGGTGCTCGTCGCGAGTCCCACGAGGAGCACGAGGGCCAGAGCACTCAGCGAGATCACCGCTGCGCGATTGCGACGCACGAACTTGGCGAGACGGTAGCGACGCGTCGGCGGTCCGGCCTCGACGGGCTGGTTGTCGAGATGGCGCTGGAGGTCGGCGCCGAACTGCGCCGCGGTGGCATAACGGCGCGCGCGATCTTTCTCCAGTGCCTTGAGCGTGATCCAGTCGAGATCGCCCGAGAGTTGACGGCGCCACGCGGCCACGTCGCAGCCCCGACGCTCCGCACCCGCACGCCCTTCTTCGCTGTGCTGCGGTCGCTCGCTGGGTCGCGGCGGTTCTTCTTCGCGGATGCGGCGCTGCAGTTCCGCGTAGCCGGTCTGCTCGAGAGCCGGAATATCGATCGGCGTCGCGCCGGTCAGGATCTCGTAGAGCACGGCGCCGAGCGCGTAGACGTCGGTGCGGGTGTCGATTTCCAGGAGCCGGCAATCCGCCTGCTCGGGACTCATGTAGCGCAGGCTCCCCACCACCACACCCAGCTGGGTGAACATGGTGTGCTCGGCGAGCCGCTGATTGGTCGCCCGCGCCACGCCGAAGTCGATGATCTTCGGCACCGGCGCTCCGCCCTCGGTGGTGACAAGAATGTTGGAGGGCTTGATGTCGCGGTGAATGATGCCGCGCTGATGCGCGTGCTGGATGGCGTCGCACGCGGCGGCAAATAGCGCGACGCGCTGTGCAATGGTGAGCGCAGCGCGGTCGCAGAAATCCGTGATGGGCGCTCCGGCCACGTACTCCATGGCGAAGTACAAACGCCCGTCGTCGGTGGATCCGGCTTCGTACACGCGCGCGATGTTGGGGTGGTCCATCATGGCGAGTGCCTGGCTCTCGAAGCCGAAGCGCGCGGCAGCGCGTTTCGAATCCACTCCCATCTTGATGACTTTGAGCGCCACGCGGCGGCGAACGGGATGGGTCTGTTCGGCGAGGTAGACGATGCCCATGCCGCCCTCGCCGATGGTGTCGATCAATTCGTAGCGCTCGTTGCCGTGGGCGAGTGTGCGCGACTCTTCCAGGCGCGGCAGCGCGGGAGTTTTTCCGGCCAGCGCTGGATCGCTCCCCGGAACCCAGCCGTCGGTGCTGTGGTGCTCGAGCAGCGAGGTGACTTCGCGGTAGAGATCCCAGTCCTCGCGGCACAGCCCGAACACGAGCCGGGCGCGTTCGTGCAGCGGCGCATCCAGCGCCAGCTGGAAGATCTCCTGCACCCTGCGAAAGCGTTCGTTATCCACGATCGGGCCTCTGCCGGCCTTCCACGATGGCGCGCTGCAGCCACGCGCGCGCGAAGGCCCAGTCGAGCTTCACGGTGGCGGGCGAGATGCCGAGCTTCTCCGCGGTCTCTTCGATGGTGAATCCAACGAAAAAACGCAGGCGAACCACGTCGGCGATGCGCGGCTCGTGCTTCTCCAATTCGTCCAGCGCCTCGCTGATCGCGATCATGTCCTCGCTCGAGCTGGCGGCGGCGACGTCGTTCTCATCGATTTCGACGCGGGCGAGTCCGGCGCCGTGCTTGAGGCGCGCGCGCCGGCGCGCCCGGTCGATCAGAATGCGCCGCATGGCTTCGGCCGCGGCGCGGTAGAAATGCGCGTCGTTGTTCCACTGCGGATCGCCGTGGCTCAGACGCAGATAGGTTTCGTGGACAAGCTCGGTGGTCTGGAGGGTGTGGCCCCGGCGCTCGGAGAGGAGCTTCCTGTGCGCAAGCGCGCGCAGCGCCTCGTACACCGCCGGGAGGATGTGCTCGATCGACGCCGGATCGGCGTTCTTGCCCTTGAGTTCTTCTTCCGACATGGAGTGAGCGGGTGGTCGGCGCTCCCGGCACATCAATTATCTCATGAGGTTGCCGGGCACCACAAGCAAGGGCGCGGTTCGGTGGGATTGGCAAAAAAGGAGAAGGCCCACCGGGCGTTGCCCGGGGGCCTTCAAAAAATTCGGCGGCGTCCTACTCTCCCACCGGGTTGCCCCGGCAGTACCATCGGCGCTGTGAGGCTTAACTTCCGTGTTCGGAATGGGAACGGGTGTGACCCTCACGCTATGGCCACCGAAAATGTGGTGATATTTGAAAACGGATCCGAATACTAGCCGGGCCGGCTCAGACTGTCAAGGGGGTCGCGCAGGCTTTTTTTCAGCCTACCCGGTGGCGGTACCAGCGGGCGGCCAGCACGGTCCCCAGCCCCCCGCTCGAGCTCAGGGCCAGCCCCAACCAGGCCCGTGGTTGCCACGTGTAGAGCCGGAGCGAGGCGAGGTAGTCGGCACGCGCCCGCGCGGTCCGGCCCTGGACCATGGCGTCGCTGGCGCGCCGGTATAGCCGCCGGGCCTTCCCCATCCGGCCATCCGCCTGGAGGTCCGGATGGCGCACCAGGAGCCTGTCGATCACGGCCATCGATTCATCGATCATGAGCTCCGCGTTGGTGTAGTTCTGACCGTGCAGACGCCGGACGAAATGCGCGCCGTCGATGTGCACGAACCCACCGCGCTCCGCGAGCCGCACGACCACGTCGAAATCATCCGAACCACCGCGAATTCTTTCATCGAAGCCGCCGATTTCGACAAGCACCGCGCGCCGGATGACGGAGGCCCCCAGCACCACAAACCGTTCGCGCAACAGTGCGCCGAGCAGTGACGCAGGCGCATCGAGCACGCGTTGCGCCGGCAGTGCCACGCGCACACGGCGCTCACCGCCCCGGGCGTTGCGCGCGATCTCGTCGCAGAACGCAAGCACGCATTTTTCGGCGCCTGCTTTGCAGAGCGCGC
>DATNGX010000525.1:0-2423 GCA_035605755.1 Candidatus Krumholzibacteriia bacterium | reverse complement strand
AATCCTCTTCACCCTTGGACAGACACACAGTGGCCGAGTCCACCGGATTGCCGCCGCTCGTCACCGTCACCGTGATCGGGTGCGTGCCCTCGGTCACGCTGGCCGGCACGGCCAGTGACATCGTGGTCACCGGAGCCGTCCACATCGGCATCTCGGGATCCGCGAGCAGCGTGTAGATGTAGTGCGTCCACAGATCGATGAAGTCGCCGCTCGACGCAATGCCTGTGCGCGGCAAACGCGAATCGGCGAACACACGCCCGATGTGCACGTTCCCTTTCAGGAAAAGCAGGCGGTAATACTCGTTCATGTAGAACTGGGACGCGTTGGGAAATGCGCTGTGATTGGCGCCGATCACCGACACCGCCCCGCCGTTGGGATTGCGCAGGAAATGCTCGGCCAGACACGAGTATGTGTACGCCGCGCCCGTGCAATTGAGAAAATACAGGCATGAAAGCTTGTTTCCGTTGTGCAGTGCATCCGCGTCCGAATTGACGAAGCTCACATCGCCGCACGACATGTTGAAGCGGAACCCGTGTCCCACATGGATGACGTGGTTGAATCCATTATTGAGCGAGTCGATCACCGCGGCGCGGGTTTCGTCCACCGCGCCCGGAAAGAGCTCTTCGGTTTCGTACATGCGGACCACGTTGAGACCCGGCCCCTGCATGTCCGCGTTGTAGATGGGATCGGTGAGATCGGCGCCGTTCAGGGTGATTGCCTGCGGCGGCATCCATCCCTGCGGGAAAAGCACTTCACCCAGCAGCAGAATGCGCTTGGCGTAATTCATGTTCGTGGGCGACTCGTAGGCGATGATCTTGTTGATCATCATGGCCGCTTCGCTGGCCGAGTCGGATGGAAGACGCCCCACGTACACTTCGGCGTAGAGGTCCGGACTGTCGTTGCCGGTGGGACTTTCTTCGCCGAACACGTCGTCGTGATCGCCATTCCAGTCACCGTCGAGACAGCCGAAATACATGTCGACGGGATGGAGCTGCCCGCCGTCGTAGAAGTTGCTGAACGCAAACCGCGGCGGTACTTCGCGCGTGTCGCCACCGATCAGCGCATAGGTGATGCCCCATTTCTGATAGGCATCCTTGACGAAGGTGCGAATGGTCTCGGCGATGTCGACGCCGTTCTTGTAATTGGCCGCGATCCACTCGGTGGTGCGCACGACGGTGGGAACGCCCTTGGCAGTCTTGAAATCGGCCAGCGCCTGGTAGGTCGCGGCCAGCGAATCCGGCGTCACGATCACGTAGTCGACTGCGCTCCCTTCCAGTGAGGGGAACGCGGTGGGCTGGAAACCGCGGCGCGGCGCCACCGCGACGTCGTTGAACGCATAACGGCTCGCGTCGCCCGCATTGACGACGATGGCGGAGAGCTCTTCGAGCGCGCGCGCACGCACGTCGGGCGAACGGCGCTGCAGGCTGACGGGGGCGGGCCGGGTCGAGGCCGCGGTCTCGATGTGGAGCGTGAGCCGGTCGGCCGCCATCACCTGGTCACCGCTCACGCGCAGCGGATAGACGGCGAAGGTGGCGATGGTGTAGCCGTGGAGGGTGCCCGTCGACAGGAAGCGAACGCGCGTGGAGGGGAACACGCCGTCGACGGTCGAGAGGAGCGCCGGAGCGGTGCCGGTCTTTCCTTCTTCGCTGAGCATCGCGGTGGCACGTTCGAGGTTCGTGCCCGGCGTGAGGGCGCGCTCCGCGCCCGCATCCACGTACGCGCGCGCCACCTCTTCGCCCTGCGGCAGGAGCACGCCGACGATGCGATACGGCAGCACGGGCTGACCGGGATCGCTGGTCAGATCGAACGCCCTGTCATCGACGCGAATCGTCGTGGCGCCGTCGTGAGTGCCGATGTGCACACGATCCGCGGGCAGATCGAACTGGAATGTGAGGTTGCCGGCGAAGGCCATCGGGGCCGAGAAGACCATCGCCAGTGCAGAACCGAGAACGAGCGTTGCGACCCGCTTCATGTGACCCTCCAGCGGCTCCGCGGCCGCCAGCACGAACCCCACTACCTATTTCAACAAGAGCATTTTCCTGGTGCCGGAGAAGTGCGAGGTGGCCAGGCGATAGAAGTATACTCCGGAACCGACCGGCGTACCGGCGCTGTCGCGACCATCCCACTCCACGCGGTAACGGCCCGAGGGCTGGCGCGTGTCCACCAGCGTGCGCACGCGCGCACCGCGCACGTCGTAAATCACGAGGCTGACAGGCGCTGCGCCGGCCGCGCCGCCGTCGCCGGGCACCCAGTACTCGATTTTGGTGGACGGGTTGAACGGGTTGGGGAAATTCTGCGCCAGCCCGGCACGCGTGACCGGCACGTAGAGGCTCAGGCTCTCGTGCACGGTTTCGCCCTTCTCATTAATAAGGCGGAAGGCGTAGCGAGCGCCCTCGGCCATGTCGTGCTGGGTCAGATGGACC
>DATNGX010000524.1:0-2108 GCA_035605755.1 Candidatus Krumholzibacteriia bacterium | reverse complement strand
TCCAATCCCGACGCCCAGTAAATCGCGCGCATCGACTTCATATGCGCATCGATGTGTGCGCCCAGACGGTGCTCGAAGACCGACGCGTGATCGTCGTCGATCAGTGGTGTTCCCAACTCGCCGGTGAAGAAGCGTCGCTCGTCGCCGAAGAATCGCAGCGCCGCCTTCGCAGAATCGGCCCACGTGAAATCGTGGAAGTATTCGCCCTGATCGAGATTGAACTGCACGCGCCCGAGCGCATCGTCAGCATCGCGCCAGCTGGAAACGCCCTTCAGGTACAGCACACCCGTCTTCGCGTTACCGGCGGTGAGATCGGCCATGAAGCGCGAAGGATCAGCGGGAGAGCGGGAGGTGACTGCCCACTCTCCGGATGTCTCGTTTGCGAGTATTTGCACGTCGATGCGTGCCCTGACCGCGACCGGAAAAGGAGAACGCACGCCCGATGCGCGTGCTTCACCCATGGTGAGCACCATTAGCGCAGCCAATGCAGTTGCGATTCTGCCCGCCAGCGTGCGCATCTTCAATACTGTGCCACCACTGCTTTGGCCCAACGCAGCGTGAACAGATAGGTGGCGCCGAGATCGTCGTTGGACGCCATGCCGAGATCGACCGTGAAGCCGCGCGCCGAGATGCCGGCACCGGCGGTGAGGTGGGATTGATCGAGTCCGCCGCGCAGGAACACGTGGTTCTCGATGCGAACCTCGAGCCCGCCCCGGCCGTTCCAACCACCCTCCGCGTCCTGCCGCGTCTCCAGGGTGGCAAGCAGTCGATCCTGCCAGTAATACGAAAGACCAAACGTCTGCGCGCGCCCGAGCGCGGTATCGCCGCCCCCTTCGATCAGATCGAACGACGGCTCGATGATGTTCTTGATGGAGTAACCGAGGCCGATGAACGAAAACGGACGCAGCAGCACGGAGGCGCCGAAGGTGACGCCGGTCCGCGCCTCGCTCGCCTCCGCTTCCGTCGATACACGCGCGAGATCGAGTGAGGCGCCGATGGAAAGCGACGCGTCCTCGGAGGTGCGCTTCAGATCGCGCGCGATGGCGAGCGTCACCAGGTCCTCGGAAAGCGCGTCTTCCACGCCGCGATGAAACCAGGAGACTCCGGCCGACAGGCCGGACATGGGAATCACCGCCGCCAGGTAGCCTTCGTTGATTTCAGAAACGCCGTAAGGCTGGTTGTACGTCGCAAGGAAGGAAAGCGCGGGGATCCCGGTGATCCCGGCCGCATTGTCCCTGACAGCCGAAGGGTCGTCGGCGACTGCAACAAACGCACCGCCCATGGATGCGCTGCGCGCCGAGAGCACGACGCGCTCGAAGTACGCGTGCGCAGTTTGTGCGCGCGCGACCAGGATGCAAGCGAACAGCACGAACGAAACAACGCGCGCGTATAATCTCAACGCGCCACCACGACGGCGGTTTTCGCCCGTCCCGAGTGTTCTCCCTGGTTGTATCCCCAATCCACGATCACCAGGTACGTGCCGCCGCGCACGATGTGGTCGCGATCATCGAAGCCGTCCCATGCGAGCAGGAGACTGCCGTCCGACACCTTGAGCGAGGATCCATTGTTCACGTGGCGAACCAGCTCGCCTTCCATGGAGAAGATCGAGAACGTCACGTAGATCTGGTTGTTCCCCACGTCTTGAACATCGAGCCGCAGCGTGGTGGTCTCGCCGCGCTCGGGTGCGAATGCGCGCGGGCTGGCGTTCAGGGTCAACTTTGCTTCCGGCCGTGCCCCCGACGGCGACGTCCCGTTCACCGCGATCGCTGTGCGCGGCGAAATGCCGATGTCGGCCAGCCCATCGTCGTCGGTGTCCGCATCGGCGACAAGCATGCGGTCAAGCACGGCGCGCACAAAACGATCCGTCTCGAGCGTGGCCGATGCGTCGGGAGCCGCATCGCCGGCTCCCGTCCCGGCTTCGCCTGTGATCGCCACCGTGAGCTTCACCGGCCGCGCGAGCGAGAGCATCGACCACGGCACCGCCATCTCGAAACCCACCGGTTCGGTGCGCACACCCGCAAGCGCCACCGGCACCGCGCCACGATCCACGAGGGAAAACGAATGCTAATCATCGGCGCGCGCCACATCGGGAAGGCCGCCCGGCTGTG
>DATNGX010000523.1:0-5903 GCA_035605755.1 Candidatus Krumholzibacteriia bacterium | reverse complement strand
CGAGCCCGACTGGCTGGAGCCCACGGAGGCTTCCGTCTTCCCGATCAGGCTGTTCAGAGCCTGTGCGAGCTGAGCACCGGCCGAACCGGGCTTCGTCGCCATCTTGATAACAGCGTGAGGATCGAACGTGTCGCCGTAGAGCTTCTTGTTCGCGCTCTTGTCGAGATAGAGCTTGGATCCGTCGATCGCAACACCCGCAAACACGCCCTTGCTGCGCGAGTAGCTGTAAATCGGCGCGTCAAAGTGCACGTCGGTGCCCGCGCTGGCGTCGCGTCCCAGAGGGCCCGCCGCCACGGCCGCTTCGCCGCCGAGCGTGAACTCGCCGTCGAGGATCTGGTCGATGTCGCGCTCGTGCATCAACAGCAGCACGAGGTCAGTCGACGACACGCCAGCCTGGAAGCCGAAGCTGCCGCCGCTGAGGTTGATGAACACGGGCTCGCTCCAGTTGCCGCTGGCGTCGCGCTTGGTGATAAGGCCATCGCCGTGCTTTCCACCGGCCATGAAGGCAACCTTGGTCAGATTGGGAATGATGACCACGGCCGCGGCCTTCTCGACCAGGCCCTTCGGCGGGCCTTCCTTCATGCGCGCGAAGTCCGAAATCACTTCCGTCGACTTGGCGACGTCGTGTGTAGCGTCACCGTTCTGGGTCATGGTCTGATCTGTAGTCGGAGTCTTGGTCTTGTCGTCACCAGCGCCCGCGATGCAAGGGATCGCGATCACCACGGTGAGCAGAATTGCGAGAAAACGGTTCTTCATTGTTCCGCTCCTTGTATAGAGAAGAGTTCGGGTTCAGCCAGGTAATCGTCATGGGCGATTGGCTCCCCATTACTTACACCTAAAGGTATGCCGTTGAACCTCGGGGGATTGGCGGATTTAGCCCCGGTAATGGGCCCCATTGCGACCTTCGCAAATAGATAGAAATCGCCTAGGGCGAGTTCCCGGCGTAGGATAGGGCAAATGATCCAAAACCTTTTTCACGCCGGGAGCGACTCAAGGGACGAACATGGGCGCCGCGCCTGAGAGCACCCGCACCGACCGCGAGCTGGTGGACGCCGTCCTTCACAAGAAGGACGAGACGGCATTCCGCGAGCTCTACCGCCGGCATACGCCGCGGCTGTTTGCGCTCGTCGGTCGACTGCTCGCGCGCGGCGATGACGAGGCCGAGGACGTTGTCCAGGAGATCTGGGTGCATGCCTTCGAGAGCCTGCCCAATTTTCAGTGGGGCTCGTCGTTCTCGACCTGGCTCACCGGCGTGGGCCTGAACCGGGTACGCGATCGCATCCGCCGCTATGGACGCTCGCGCGAATCGGCCATGGAACACGTGCCCGAGGTGCCGGTGGCATCCGCATCGCACGAAGATCGCGTGGACCTCGAGCGCATGATTGCGCGCCTGCCCGATGAGCAGCGCATGGTGCTCGTGCTCCACGACGTGGAAGGAATGAAACACCGCGAGATTGCGGAGCATCTCGATATTCCCGAGGGCACGTCGAAGACACTGCTCTCGAACGCGCGCGCGCGCATCCGCGAAATGATTGCGAGCAAGGGAGAATGGATATGAGCAACGACGAGCTGACACCCGAAGAGCGCGAAGCGCTGGCCCATCTGCCGCGCGAACGCACGCCCTCGGCCGGCCTCGAGGACCGCGTGGTGGCGGCCATGCGCGAGCACGGCCATCTCACGCGCAAACCCGCGCGCGTCATTCGTCTTACCACGCCACGCGTGGCGGGCCTGCTCGCGGCGTGTCTTGTATTGATGATCGGCGCCTACTCGATCGGTCTGCATCGTGGCGTAAACGATGAAGTGCTGAGCAACGTGGAGCCGCAGCCGGCTCGGTTCTCGGACAAACCCGCGAGCGAAGAAATTGACGGGCGCGAACTGCCGCAAACCCTGGGAAAAGTGCAGCGCCAGGATGTGTCTCCCGCCAATGAACCGGCGGCGCAATTTGTCGAGAAGTCGGCGCCGCCCTTCGAGCCGAAGCTCAACGTGCAGCAACTCGCGGCACCGAAAGACGTGAAGAGAGAGAAGAAGGCCAAGGCGGACGAGGTGAACGAGGCGATGACAGAGTCGTTTTCGGAGCGCATTGCATCGGGCGCCGCGCAGCCGGCTCCAGCCACGGACTTGGCCGCGCCTTCCTCGCCTCCCATGCAGTCGAAGCTTCGAGCCGAATCCCTCGAGGAGTCGGCTTCAATCTATTCGCGCCGCTTCGCTCTGAACGGAGGCACCCTCATCGTGGACGCGCCCGACAGCGTGCGTGTCGAAACGGATGAACAGGGTCGAACCCTCCTCATCTATACCTCCAACGGAGTGATCCGCGTCCGCCTGGCCGACTGACCCGGCCCCAAAATTCTTCAAACCAAATCCCCGGCCGGAGCGACTCATGGGTGGATTCGAAAGGAGAATCGCCATGAAGCTCACGCTCACCACCGGTATCCTGCTCGCCAGCATGTTGTTCGCAGCGCGTGCGGACGCCGCTCAACCGGGATCAATCAAGGGTCATGTCACCTTCGCCTCGACGGGCGATCCGCTGGCGGGGGCCACCGTCACCGTCCAGGGCCTCGGATTCGCGACCACCACCGACAAGACGGGCGCCTATCTGTTCGTAAACATTCCTGCCGGCGCATACATTGTGCGCGCCGAGAAAACCGGCGCACCCTTTGTCGTGCAACGTGTCATGGTGAGCGCGGGACAAGCCACGACCGCGGACTTCAAGCTCGCGCTCGCTCAGGACGCGCGCTACAAATCGAAGGATGAAAAGAAGGACCGCGGTGACGCGAAGAACGCACCTTCCGCGGTAGAAGAATCAGCCGATGCGCTGCAAGAGATGCCACAAACACTGGGCAAGATGAATGCAAACATGCCCCGCTCGCAGTTCTACCCGGCACCGCCCATGTCCACGTGGCAGTCCACCGACAACGAGTCGTACGACAGTTTCGTGGAGAACGATTGGTTCGAGACGATGGACAAGCCGCTGTCGACGTTCTCGGTCGACGTGGATGCGGCGTCGTACAGCAATGTGCGCCGATTCCTCACCCAGGGTCAGTTGCCGCCGACGGATGCGGTGCGGATCGAAGAGCTCATCAATTACTTCGACTACGACTATCCCAATCCGCGCGGCCAGCATCCGTTCTCGATCACCACGGAAGTGGCGGATGCGCCGTGGAATGCGCGCCACAAGCTCGTGCACATCGGCCTGCAGGGGAAGCGTCTCGACATGGAAGATCTGCCGCCGGCCAACCTGGTGTTCCTGATCGATGTGTCGGGCTCGATGCAGGATCCGGACAAGCTGCCGCTGCTCAAGGATTCGTTCCGCATGCTCGTCGAGCAGCTGCGCGAAGAAGATCGTGTAGCGATCGTGGTGTACGCCGGCGCCGCGGGGCTGGTGCTGCCCACAACATCGGGCGCCAACAAGGAAGCGATTCTGTGCGCGATCGACAAGCTCGAGGCGGGCGGATCCACCGCGGGCGCCGCGGGCATCCAGCTCGCGTACCAGGTGGCGCAGCGCAGCTTCATGCGCAACGGCAACAATCGCGTGATTCTGGCCACCGACGGTGATTTCAACGTCGGCATCACGGGTGAAGGCGCGCTCACGCGCTTCATCGAACAGAAGCGCCAGTCGGGACTCTTTCTCACCGTGCTCGGCTTCGGACAGGGGAATCTCAAGGATTCCAAAATGGAGTTGCTCGCCGACAAGGGCAACGGACACTACGCATACATCGACAATATCGTCGAAGGACAGAAAGTGTTCGTGAACGAGATCGGCGCCACGCTGCTCACCATTGCGAAAGACGTGAAGCTGCAGGTCGAGTTCAATCCGGCGCGCGTTTCGTCATACCGCCTGGTTGGGTACGAAAACCGTGTGATGCAGGATCGCGACTTCGACGACGACAGCAAGGATGCGGGCGAGATCGGCGCGGGCCATTCGGTGACCGCGCTCTACGAGATCACGCTGCGCGACGAGGAGCACGGTCGCGGCAAGCCGCGCAAGTACGCGGATGTCGTGGTGCGCAACGACGCGCGGCGCAGCGCCGAGCTTTTGACCGTGTCGTTCCGCTACAAGCGTCCCAACGAGAGCGAGAGCCGGTTGCTCGCGGTAGCGGTGAATGATCGCAATACGCGCTTCGCCAACACGTCGGCCAACTTCCGCTTCTCCGCGGCGGTGGCGGAGTTCGGAATGCTGCTGCGGGGCTCGGAGCAGTCGGGGACCGCCAGCATGGACCAGGTCATCCGCATGGCGAACGGCGCCCGCGGCCGCGACGAACACGGCTATCGCGCCGAGTTCATCAACCTCGCGGAAACCGCCCAGTCACTCATGGGCGGGTCCGAGAACGCGTACCGCTAGCGGACTGCCTGACCTGTAGTCATCGAGGGGGAGGCCCACCGGCCTCCCCTTCTTTGTTCCCCCGCCTGCAACAAAACTCTGCTATGAACGTCTTACCGGTCTGATCCCCATCAGAAAAAGGAAGGTCCCGCCCATGCTCGGCCGTTTTCGTTTGAAAGCCTCGGTCATCGCCGCCCTGTTAGCCATTTCAGCCATGCTGACGCCCGGAGCCCGCGCTCAGACCGAGGACAAGAAGATCGACGCCGCGGGCCAGGCCCAGGCCATCGACAGCATCGCGGTCGAGCTGAACCGCACCTACGTCTTCCCGGACGTCGCCAAAAAAATGGTCAAGCTGATGCGCGATCAGTACAAGAAGAAGGCGTACGCGCCGATCACAAGCACGCGCGAGTTCGCGCAGAAACTCACCGAAGACCTGCAGTCGGTGAGCCACGACCGCCATCTGAGCATCGACTATCTCACCGACGAGGATCTGCGGATGATGTCAGACACCACGGGGCAGACCGCCACCGCGCAAGAGCTGAATCAGGAGCGGAAGAACAACTTCGGATTCCGCGAGATCCGTATGCTTCCGGGGAACGTGGGTTACTTGCGCTTCGATGGCTTCTCGAACGCCAACGAGGCGGGAGCAACCGCGGTGGCCGCCATGAGCTTCTTTGCGAATGCGGACGCGATCATCTTCGATGTGCGGCAAAACGGCGGCGGCTCGCCCAAGATGATCCAGCTCCTGTGCAACTACCTGTTTGAAAGACCGACCCACCTGAACGATTTCTACATCCGCCGGTCCGACCGCACCGAGCAGTTCTGGACGCAACCGCAGGTGACCGGTACGCGATTGACCAAAGCCGACGTATTCGTGCTCACCAGCCGCCGCACGTTTTCGGCCGCGGAGGAGTTCACGTACGATTTGAAGAATCTCAAGCGCGCCACCGTTGTGGGCGACACCACCGGCGGCGGTGCCCATCCGGTCGACGGGTTCTACTGGCCCAACGTCCATTTGAGCGCGACGATTCCCTTTGGCCGCGCCGTCAATCCGATCACCAAGACCAACTGGGAAGGCACCGGCGTGGCCCCCGATCTCGTCATCGACTCGGCCAGCGCTCTCGATGCGGCTCATCGCGAAGCACTCAAGAAGATCCTGGCCCGTGCCACTGACGGGCGTGACAAGGCGATGCTGGATTGGGCCATCGCCGGACTGGATGCCAGACTCAACCCGCCCACTGTCGACGTCGCCACGCTGTCGCGCTACGCCGGCGCCTATGGAGCGCGCGAGATCAAGCTCGAGAACGGAGCGTTGCTGTACCGCCGCGGCCAGAATCCCTGGGCCCGACTGATTCCAATGTCAGCCACGCTTTTCCAGCCCGACAACATCGACTACTTCCGCGTCGAGGTGGTGTTGGACGACAAGGGCAATCCGACCGGACTGGTGGGGCACTACGACAACGGCAATGTGGATCGGTCGGAACGCACCGCCAAATAGCCCCGATATCGGTCCTTGCCGATTGACCGCTGCGGGCGCGATTCGTAGACTCGTATTCTTTGCTGTTTCATAACATCATCGAATACG
>DATNGX010000522.1:0-5163 GCA_035605755.1 Candidatus Krumholzibacteriia bacterium | reverse complement strand
CCTTTCCCTTCTGCGTGATGGCATGAATGAGAATGGGGCCGTTCATGTCCTTCACCTGCTGCAGCGTCTCCACCAAAAACTCCACGTCGTGTCCGTCGATGGGACCGAAGTAGCGGAAGCCGAGCTCCTCGAAGATGACGCCGGGAACGACAAGCGTCTTGACGCTTTCCTTGATCTTGCGCGCCACCCGCCGCGCCTTGCCGCCGCCGCGCGGCAGATGCCCCAGGAGCTCCCACACGTCGGCCTGGAAATGGTTGTACACCTTGCCCGAAGTGATGCGCGTCAGATAGTGACCGAGCGCGCCGACGTTCTTCGAGATCGACATCTTGTTGTCGTTCAAGACGACGATCATGTCTTTTTTCAGCATGCCGGCGTTGTTCATGGCTTCGAACGCCATGCCGCCGGTGAGGGCTCCGTCTCCCACCACCGCCACCACTTTGAAATTGTCGCCGGCGAGATCGCGCGCCACCGCCATACCGAGCGCGGCACTGATGGCGGTCGATGCGTGCGCGACGCCGAAGGTGTCGTACTCGCTCTCATCGCGTTTGGGAAATCCGGAGAGGCCGTGGCGCTGGCGCAGCGTGTCGAAACGGTCGCGCCGTCCGGTGATGATCTTGTGGCCGTACGCCTGGTGCCCGACGTCCCACACGATCTGGTCGCGGGGCGCGTCGAACACGTAGTGCAGCGCGAGCGTCAGCTCGACGGCGCCGAGACTGGCGCCGAGGTGCCCGCCGGTCTTGCCGACTTTCGCCAGGATCTCGTCGCGCAGCTCGCGCGCAAGGGCGGGAAGGTCGTGGACAGGAAACGCCTTGAGGTCGGATGGATACTGGATGCGATCGAGTTTGCTCATGCAGTCAATGTCACACCAACAAACCGAGCACGACTCCGAGCACCGTGCCGGTCAATACATCGATGACCGAATACGACAGCGGCCGCCGCATTGGAACCGGACCCTGCGGCCGCACCCGCGACAACAGGAGGTCCACCACTTCGGCCTGTCGCGACGCCGCGCGCTTGACGTTCCACATGTCAACGGTGACCAGGGCGGTGAAGCTGGCGCACACCGCGAACTCCAGCGATTGCACGCCCGTCATCTGCCCCACCCCCATGCTGAGAGCCGCAAACGCGGCACTGTGCATGTTGGGGGCGCCATCCGTCGCGACGAACCGCCGGAAGTTTATACGCTTTTCCAGCAGCAGAAAAGACAGGACTTTGATGGCCTGGGCCGACAATCCGGCCGTAAATCCCAGGAGAACCGGGCGAGAAAGGAAGAAGTCGGGCACCAGGCTCCTCGGCGTGCGGGACAAAGCCCCTAGTTGCGGCGCTCCACGATGTGCCGGATCAGGGCCTCCAGCGGCGTCTCTGACGCCTCCCGGAATTCTGCCAGCGCGGCAGCGACGTGGTCATGCGCACGTTCCCGCGCCGCGTCGATACCGATCACCGACGGCAGCGTGAGCTTCCCCCGGTCTACATCCTTGCGGGGCGTCTTGCCAAGCGTTTCCTGCGCGCCCTCGAGGTCGAGCACATCGTCGGTGATCTGAAAGGCAAGGCCGGCATCGAGCCCGGCACGGCGCACGCGCTCGCGATCGTTCCCGGTTTGTCCGGCCGCGATGGCGCCCAACTCCATCGAGGCCGCAATCAACATCGCGGTCTTGTGCAGATGAATTGCATTCACCACGGTGGCGTCACGCGGCTCCGGCGGCTCGAGATCGAGCGCCTGCCCGGAGATCAGGCCTTCGGTACCGGCGGCGCGCGCAAGGGTGGCGGTGGCGGCGAGCGCCGTGGCGTCGGCCAGCCGGTGACGCGACGGCAGCGTGGCCAGGATCTCGAAGCCGAGCGTGAGCAGGGCGTCGCCGGTCAGGACCGCGACCGCTTCTCCGAATTGTTTGTGGGAGCTCGGTTGTCCGCGGCGCAGATCGTCGTCATCCATGCACGGGAGATCGTCGTGCACGAGCGAGTAGGTGTGCACGCACTCGAGCGCGCACGCCGCATCCAGCGCGACGTCGCGATCCGATCCATGCAGAGCGTCGTGTGTCCACAGGCACAGGAGTGGACGCACCCGCTTCCCGCCACCCAGGAGCGAATAGCGAATGGCATCGCGCATGCCTGTGTGATGCGACGCGAGCAGGTCCACGAGACCGGCGAGCCGCGCTTCCACTAGAGCGCGGTCGACGTGCGCAAGACGGTCGAGATCACTCTCCATCCGCGTCCGTTTCAGCATTGCCCTCGGCCACCTGGGCTCCCCCTTCGACCGTGAGAGTTCGTATGCGCACATCGGCACGGTCCAGGAATTCACGGCAGGTCTTCCCCAGCGTGATGCCTTCCTCGAATTTCTTGAGCGAATCTTCCAGCGAAAGCTTTCCGCTCTCGAGCTCGGCGACGATTTTCTCCAGCCGTGACATGGCCGCTTCAAAGGTGAGAGTGGTTTCGCTCATGAGGAAGCCTCCAGGGTAGGCGCGCGCAAGCGCGCCTCACCGGTCACGTTTGCCTGTGCAGCGCCATCGTGAAAGAGAAGTTGTACTTCACCGGCACGAATCGCATCGCCGGCAGATGAAAGTGCGTTTGTTCCCGCGGCATCGAGCACCACCGCGTAACCGCGCCGCAGGACCTCGCGCGGGTCCAGGCCCGAGAGGCGCGCGTCCAGCGCACCGGCCTGCGCGCGCCCGTGCATGAGCGTCATGGCGGCGGCGCGCGCACATCGATGCGACGCGTGATCGAGCCGCTGCATCGAATGCTCGATGCGGCCCCGCACCTGCCCCAGCGCGTAGCTGCGTGTAAGTGCATCGGCGCGGCGCCGCGCCGCGTCGACACGCCGCGTCAGGGTCAGTCCCGCCGCGCGTTCGAGCCCGGCGATGCGCGCTCTCACTTCGTCGCGCTCGGGCACGGCGATTTCGGCCGCCATGGTCGGCGTCGCCGCGCGCACGTCGGCGACAAAGTCGGCCACGGTGACATCGCTCTCGTGTCCTACTGCACTGATCACCGGAGCGCCGCAACGGTGAATGGCGCGCACCACGGCTTCGTCGTTGAACGCGGCCAGGTCTTCGATGCTGCCGCCGCCGCGTCCCAGAATGACCACATCGACGTTGCCCAGCGCGGTGATGGCGTCGAGCGCGGCCACAATCTGGGCCGGCGCGGCCTCGCCCTGCACCTGCACAGGCACGATCAGTACTTCGACGCACGGAAAGCGCCGTTTCACGGTGGAGAGGATGTCGCGGATCGCGGCGCCGGTGGGTGAGGTCACGACCGCCAGGCGTTTGGGGTAGAGCGGGAGCGGACGCTTGCGCGCCGGGTCGAAAAGTCCCTCTTCCTTCAGGCGCGCAATGAGCAGGCGCAACGCGCGCTCGAGGTCGCCGCGTCCGGCCGGCTCGAGGGTGCGCGCCACCAGCTGGTAGCTTCCCTGCGCGTCGTAGAGGGTGAGGTTTCCGCGCGCGACGACCTGGGCGCCGTCCTCGAGATCGAAGTCAAGCCGGCGCGCATCGGCGCGAAAACACACCGCCGCAATCTGTGCGGAGGCGTCTTTCAGCTTGAAGTAGAGGTGACCCGAAGCGGGAATGCGCAGATTGGATACTTCGCCGGCAATGGCGACAAAACCGAACTCACCCTCGAGCATCTCGCGCACGAGTGCATTGATCTCACCGACAGCGAAGATGCGCTCTTCACCGAACGACATGCCCCGCCTGCCGGTGACGGAATGCGGTGAGTGTGTTCTGCATGAGCATGGCGACTGTCATCGGCCCCACACCGCCGGGAACGGGCGTGATGAGCGAACAGCGCGGCGCCACTGCGTCAAAGTCCACGTCACCCACGATGCGATAGCCCTTCGGTGACGACGGATCGTCGACACGGTTGATGCCGACATCCACCACCACCACGCCGTCCCGCACCATCTCTGCTTTCAAAAAACGCGGTACACCCATGGCGGCGACAATGATGTCGGCGCGCCGCGTGTGGTCCGCCACATCGCGGCTGCGACTGTGGCACATGGTGACCGTCGCGTCGCCGCCTTCGCCCTTGAGCGAAAACAGAAGCGCCATCGGCTTGCCCACGATCACACTGCGTCCCAGCACCACCACGTTGGCTCCGGCCGTCTTCACACCGTTTCGAATCAGGAGCTCGCGAATGCCGAGGGGCGTGCACGGCACGAAACGCGGGTTGCCCGCGGCCAGGCGCCCCAGGCTCTCGGGATGAAATCCATCGACGTCCTTTTCCGGACTGATGGCCGCGATACAGCGGTCCGAGTCGATGTGTTTGGGAAGCGGGAGCTGGAGCAGGATGCCGTCGACTTCGTCGTCGTCATTGAATTCGCCCAGCACGCGCAGCACCGTATCCTCGGAAACGTCCGCGTCCAGGTGCGCGCCGCGCGAAACGAGGCCCACTTCCTCGCTCGCTTTCGCCTTGGTGCCGACGTACACCTTCGAGGCCGGATCTTCGCCCACGCGCACGAGTGCCAGCGCGGGCTTGCGTCCCTGAATGGCGGCGACATCGCGCGCCACTTCCTTCTTGATGTCGGCCGCGGCCTGTTTTCCGTCCAGGAGCTTCACGTTTCGTCCTCCATCGCGCACTGCAAATGTTCCAGCCGGCGCACCTTGCCGTTGGTCTCGTCGATGTCCGCGACCACGAAGTCGCAGCGCAGGTCGTCGCGCGCCACTTCGAAGCGCGTCGGGCGCATGTTCAGGAAACGTTCGATCACATCGACTTTGCGCACGCCGAGAATCGAGTCATTGGACCCCGTCATTCCCACGTCGGTGACATAACCCGTCCCGCCGGGAAAGATACGCGCATCCTTGGTGGGCACGTGGGTGTGGGTGCCGAGCACCAGCGACACGCGCCCGTCGAGATAATAGCCCATCGCAATCTTTTCGCTGGTGGCTTCCGCGTGCATGTCGACGACGACGACGCGCGTCTCGCGCGGAAGCTCGCCCAGCAGACGGTCCACGGTTCGGAACGGGCAATCGAGGGGCGGCAGGAACACGCGGCCCTGCAGGTTGATCACGGCCACGCGGCCGTCGGTGCCGGGCACGTGCTGCATGCCCCGTCCGGGGGCATCGGGATAATTGGCGGGGCGAATGATGTTGGGACGGTTCTCCAGGAGCGGAATTCCCTCCCGCTTGTCCCAGACGTGGTTGCCGGTGGTGAAGAAGTCGACACCGGCCGCTTCCATTT
>DATNGX010000521.1:0-6743 GCA_035605755.1 Candidatus Krumholzibacteriia bacterium | reverse complement strand
CGCTCGCAGCAACGATCGCGACACGCTGCGCGTGGGGGCAATTCTGGTTCTCGGCGCCGAATGGTTTGCATCACGGTCGCTGAGTCTTGCGGTCGAGTACGGGGTAAGCGCGGGGTATGCTTCCAGCGTGGAAGAATTCTCAAATCAGTTCGAGAACGGACCGGTCGACCATCAAAAGCAGGATCTAACCGGTTGGTTCGCCGGTGGAGGCGACGCCCGATTCGCGCTGGGAATCTACTTCTAGTTACACAGCGGCCGGTTTCTTGGCTGCGACCTTGCGCTCCTGGTCGTTGAGGATCTTCTTGCGCAGGCGAATCGACTTGGGCGTCACCTCGACGAGCTCGTCGTCTTCGATGAACTCGAGCGCGAACTCGAGTGTCATCTCGCGCGGCGGGATCAGCTGAATGGCGTCGTCGGCGCCGGATGAGCGCATGTTGGTGAGCTTCTTTTCCTTGATCGCGTTCACGACCAGGTCGGCGCCCTTGTTGTTCACGCCGATGATCTGTCCGTGATAGACGGGCTCACCGGGCCGCAGGAATATCTCACCGCGCTCCTGCAGACTCCACAGCGCATACGCGACGGCGTTGCCGGGATGGAGAGCGATCTGGACCCCCGCGTTGCGCGACGGCATCTCACCCTTGTAGGGCTGGTACTCATAGAAGTTCTGATACATGACGCCGGTGCCGCGCGTCATGGTGAGGAACTCGCCGCGGAAGCCGATCAGCGCGCGCGTCGCGATGATGAACTCCATGCGGATGGTGCCGACGGCGCTGTGGTTCATCGAGCGCATCTCGCCCTTGCGCTTGCCCAGCGCGTCGATGACGGCGCCCTGATAGCCGGGGTCCACTTCGACGACCACTTCCTCGACAGGTTCCAGCAGTTCCTCGTCGACTTCCTTCAGGATCACGCGTGGGCGCGAGACTTCAAGCTCGTAGCCCTCGCGGCGCATGGTCTCGATCAGAATGGCGAGGTGAAGCTCGCCGCGGCCGCTCACTTTGAAGCGCTCGCCGCCGTCGGCGTCCTCCACTTTGATGCCGACATTGATCATGGCTTCGTGCTCGAGACGTTCGCGAATGTGACGCGAGGTGAGAAAACGCCCGCCGTCGACGCCCGAAAGCGGGCTCGTGCTGTGGGAGAAGAACATCGAGATGGTGGGCTCATCGACCTTGATGATCGGAAGTGCTTCGGGCCGCTCGGGCGACGCGAGCGTATCGCCCACGTGAACGTCCTCGATGCCCGCAATCGAAATGATGTCGCCGGCGATCGCGTTCGGCACCTCGGCGCGCTTCAAGCCCACGTAGCGCAGGATGCGCGTCACCTTGGAGCGGCTCTGCGCACCGTCGCGTTTGATGAGGACGACCTGGTCGCCCAGTTTCACGGCGCCGTGGTAGATACGTCCGCTTCCGACGCGACCCATGTACGAATCGTAGTCGAGCATGGTCACCAGCATCTGGAACGGGTGATCCGCATCCGCGATGGGCGGCAGCACGCGGTGCACGATGGTCTCGAGCAGCGCCTTCATGTCCTGTTTGGGCTCGTCCAGATCAAGTGTCGCCCACCCCATCTTGCCCGACGCGTACACGATGGGGAAGTCGAGCTGCTCGTCGGTGGCGTTGAGCTCGCCGAACAGATCGAAGGTGAGGCTCGCCACTTCGTCCGGACGCGAGTTGGGCCGGTCGATCTTGTTGACGACGACGATGGGCTTCAGGTGCAGCTCGAGCGATTTCTTCAGCACGAACTTGGTCTGCGGCATGGGGCCGTCGAAGGCATCCACCAGGAGCAGCACGCCGTCCACCATGCGCAGGATGCGCTCCACTTCGCTGCCGAAATCCGCGTGACCGGGCGTGTCGACAATATTGATGGTGAGGTCCTTGTACTTGATCGACGCGTTCTTGGAGAAGATCGTGATCCCGCGCTCTTTCTCGATGGGATTGGAATCGAGGATCATGACCTCGCCTTCCTTGAAGGCGTGGGCTCCTGTCTGCTTGAGCAGGGCGTCGACAAGCGTGGTCTTGCCGTGGTCGACGTGGGCAATGATGGCGATGTTACGTACGTCTTTGCGTCGCTTCTGCTGCATGTCAGGGAGTCCCTCGGCCGTGGGCCGGATTCGAGTCTGTGTCCGGATCAATATGGAAGAAGGCCGGTCGGCCGGCCTTCATTGCGCGAAACCTCGCGGGCAACTAATATAGGCCATTCGGCCGGACCTTGCAAGGCTTGAGACTTACGGAGGCATTCGATGAAACAGGTGCGATGGATCGCCGTGCTGGCATTGCTGGCAGGGCTCGGGGCGTGTGGCGGCACGGAGATTTCGGACCAGTGGAAGGATCCCAACGTGGAGCCCAGGCCGGCGGGGAAGATCGCGGTGGTGGGACTCACCACGGATGCGGTGGCGAAGCGCGTGTTCGAGGACACCTTCGCCAAGTCGCTGCGCGATCGCGGCAATGACGCGACCGCGTCGTACTCGTTCATCGAGGCCGGCCCGTCGACAAATCCCGATTCGCTGGTGTCGGTGCTGCGCACGCAGGGATACAGCATGGCGCTCACCGCGCGCCCGCTGGGCGAAGATTTCAAGGAGACGCAGACGCTCGGCAATGCCTACTACATGCCGCAGGGCTACTACCAGTGGGGCTCGTACTACAACATGAGCTACGGTGCGATGATGAGCACGGCGTACAACGAACGGCAGAACTTCGCACTCGTGGAAGCCAACCTGTTCGACTTGAGCAGCGAAAAGCTGGTGTGGGCGGTGCGCTCATCCACCGGCAAGACCGGCAAGCTGCGCGACGACGTCGAAAGCTACACGCGCTCAGTGGTGAAAGAGCTCGCCCGGAGCGGCTGGACCAAGTAGCACATGCTCGGCGCCCTCACCCGCAAAATTCAGCGCCACCGCGACAAGCGGACGTTTCGCACCTACGGCCACGAGGTGAGGCGATTTGCGCTCGAGCGCGACGGTGCCATCGAGTACGCGCAGTGGCTGCACCCGTTCGAGAAACCGAAGACGATCACGCAGCACGATGTCGATGGCTGGCGCGCGTTCCTGCGCGATGGCGACGTGGCCATCGATGTGGGGGCACATACCGGCGATACCACCGTGCCCATGGCTTTCGCGTGCGGACCTTCCGGGCTGGTGGTTGCGGTCGAGCCCAATCCACACGTGTTTCGTGTCCTCGAGGTGAACGCCCGGCTGAACGCCGGACGCGCCGCGGCGGTGCTGCCGCTCAACATCGCGGCCACCGAGAACGACGGCGAGTTCGAGTTTCACTACTGGGATGCATCCTTCGGTAACGGCGGCTACCTCTCGCGCCTCCACAACCAGAGTCACGGACATCGTTACGCGCTGCGCGTCACAGGGCGCAACCTGGAGCACGAGCTGCGCACGCGCATACCCGATCGCCTGTCGCGTCTGGCGCTTGTCAAGACTGACGCGGAAGGGTACGACGCGGCCGTGCTGCACTCGATGCGCGCACTGATCGATGAGCTCCGTCCCGTGCTGATCTCGGAAGTGCACAAGAAGCTGGACCGCGGCGAGCGTCTGACACTTCACAACGAGCTGGCGCGTCCGGGTTACGCGCTGCATCGCTACGCCGGCGGTCCGCAACCTGTTGGAGAAACGATTGCGTCCGAAGATTTCAACCGTTGGCCTCACTTTGATGTCGTCGCCATTCCGAAGGAACGAGTGTTGTGACCGAGACGATTCCAGAAACGCCGATCGAGACACAACCGCCCGGACGCTCGTGGCGACGCCTCCGGCTCGCGGGGAAGATTGCCGCGTGGATCGTCATCATCACGGCACTGGTCACGGTCATCCCTGTCTTCGCCCTGCGCTGGATCAATCCGCCCACGTCGGCGTTCATGCTCGAGCGCCGCGCCGAAGGAATGTTCGTGCCGTCGAGGCGCGTGCACATCCAGTACGACTGGGTCGGTCTCGATCACATCTCGCGCAACGTTCAACTCGCGGTGATGGCATCCGAAGACCAGAAGTTTCTGGAGCACGAAGGCTTCGATTTCGAATCCATCGAGAAAGCGCTGGAGCAGCGTCACCGTCGCAGGGGGCACGTGCGCGGCGCGAGCACCATCTCACAGCAGGTGGCGAAGAATCTTTTCCTGTGGCCGGGGCGCACCTGGTTCCGCAAGGGAGTCGAAGCCGGCTACACGATCCTGATCGAAACCTTCTGGGACAAGCGCCGCATTCTCGAGGTGTATCTCAACATTGCCGAGTTCGGCGACGGCGTCTACGGGGTGGGCGCGGCCGCGCCGCGCTTTTTCCACAAACCCGCCGCGCGTCTTACCCGCCACGAAGCCTGCCTCCTGGCCGCGGTATTGCCGGCACCCAAGCGCATGCGCGCCGAGAATCCGTCTGCATACGTGGAAAAGCGCGCGTGGTGGATCGAGCGGCAGATGATGCGGCTCGGCTCCCATCATCTCGACCCGGTCGAAGCCGCGCCGTGAGCCCGGCGCGCGCGTTCAAGCGCGGAGCGAGCGTGATCTGGGCGCTGCCCAACACCTTCCTCGGTCTCGTGCTGACGCTGGCGGCTCTGTGCACGGGCGGCCGCGCCGCCGTGGTGAATGGTGTCGTGGAGTCGCACGGCGGTGCCGTGGCCTTCATGCTGCGCCGGCTGGTGCCGCTTCGCGGCGGCGCCAGCGCCATGACCCTTGGCCATGTGGTCGCCGCCCGGGATCCGGCCAGCCTGGAGCGCACGCGCGCGCACGAACGCGTGCACGTCCGGCAGTACGAGGCGTGGGGGCCGCTTTTCCTGCCCGCGTACCTGGTGGCGTCCCTGATGGCGGCCGCCCGCGGGCGGCACTACTACCTCGACAACCACTTTGAGCGCGCCGCGCGCGAACCTGGCGAAGGCGCTTCCTCGCATTGACGCGCCCGGCGATGGCCCGTACCATCAGCCAATCCCGTCTCTCGGTCCGCTCCGTTCGCGGCCATGATCCCAACCCCGGCCCAGCCGGAACCCTGGTGGTGGATGATCAGTTGTTATCGGTGGCGGTTACAGCCCGCATGCTGGCTGTCCGCTCTCTCATTGACGGTGCTCGCGGCGCCGGCTTTCGCGGCCGGTGATGCGGATTTCGCCTCGCGTCATCCGCGCTTGTTCTATTCCGCGAGCGATCTTCCGGCCCTGCGCGCGCGTGTCCACGACGGCGGAGTGGATGACGCGGCCTATGCGTACATTCGCACCCGCTCCACCGACTACTATCTGAGCGCTCCGCTCGACACCATCATGTCGGACGATTACGCGCACGAGCCCATCATCAATCTGGCGCTCGCGTCGCATTTCGAGTCCAGCGTGGATTCATCGCTGGTGAATCTCGGCCGCCGCCTCACCCTCCACATCGCGCGCAACTGGAACCGGGACACGGACGTGTTCGGCACGTCGCTGCGGCTGCGCGACATGGCCATCGGCTTCGATCACTTCTTCGTGCACGCCACGCCGGCCGAGCGGCAGGAAATTCGTGATGAAGTGCAGAGTTATATCTCGTACCTCACGACAAACATGAACTACGACATCTGGCGCCACAGTCCCTACACGAGCAACAAGACGGCGATGCTTGCCACGGCGCTGGGGCTGGCCGGCATCTGTTTCAAGGATGAGCTTCCGTCGTCCGTCACCGACGCCGCCCTTGTGAACGCGGACGATTTTTATCGCGCGTGGCGCGACACCCACCTCGCCAATGACGGCTGCTACCGGGAAGGTGTGCTGTACGTGACGTGGAGCCTGCGCTGCCTGATCTACTACTTCGACGCGCGCAAGCGTTTTGACGGTGTCGACCACGGGCTCGACCCGCCCATCCGCGCGGTCGAACGCTGGGTTCCCTACGAAATCGATCCGCGCGGCGGGGCGCGCAGCAACAACATCCAGGACCAGACCGATTATTTTCGTCCGCTCGCGCACCACACCACGTACTGGGCGTGGGCGCAGGCCGAGTGGGGAAGTCATCTCGCGGCGTACATGTGGGACCATTCGGCGGGCCAGTACGGCAAGGACGTGCTGGACGAAAACGACAAAGCGGGGACGGTGCTGTGGCACCGCAATCTCACGCCGGTGAATCCCGGCACGGTTCTGTCGAAGAGTCACGTGTGGGAGGATCGGGGCCTCTACTATTTCCGCACCGGCTGGGCCGACGGCGCCGCCTCCAACGATGTCGTGTTCAGTCTGTACTCCGGTGAATTTCGTGGCGGTCACGCCCAGGAAGACCAGAACCAGTTCACGCTTTCGGCGTACGGTGAAAAACTGGTTCTCGACAACGGCAATGGCTCGATGGCGAAGCAGAGCGAGGCGCACAACATCGTGCGCATCGATGGCAACGGCCAGCACAACGCCGGCAGCTCGATCGGCACCGACGGCAAGATCACGGGATTCATCACCACCGACTACGCCGACTATGTGCGCGGCGATGCGACCAGCGCCTATTCGACGCACAGCCCATACAACGATCCGGGTGTGCCGTATCCCTGGAGCAACTGGAACTGGGGACTGACCGGCGCCAATCCCGTCGAGCACGCGCTGCGCACCGTGGTGTCCGTGCACGGTGACGGCATGCTGCCGTATTTCGTGATTCGCGACGACATCAAGAAGGATGACGTTGCCCACCACTACGACTGGTGCATGCACACTCCCGCCAGCGCCGTGATCGATACCACGACGGGAGCGCTGACGGTCAACTCCGGTGCGGCGTCGCTGCGGGTCTTCTGCGTGCAACCGGCGCGGAGCGCACTGCAGCCGACGATCGCGCCC
>DATNGX010000520.1:0-2975 GCA_035605755.1 Candidatus Krumholzibacteriia bacterium | reverse complement strand
CCGACGTCTTGCTGTGCTTGTGCACCGAGACCGCGACCGGAATCGTGGAGGCGCGGATGGTGCGCCCCTGCGGGAATCGTGCGGAAACCGACACCGGTGTGCCGAGGAACACCGAGCGGTCAAAGTAAACCCGCGACGTGTTGCCGTTCGCATCTTCGAACACGGCGGTCAGCGTGAGAAACCGAAGCGACCCCGCGCTGCCGCGTGAGGCGTGACGCGTCACGAAGCGCAACGGCGCCGCGGGCGAGGCCGCAAGGCTTGTGTTGAGCGGCGCCACCGCGTCGCCGAATACTCCCGCCGACAACGCCTTCCATGACACCGGCGCGGTGGCGGACACCTGCCAGCGCGCGTCGAACTTGTCCTGAACCACCACGCGATCGCTCGCCAGAGTTGCCTGGGCTTTCGCTCCCTGCGCGGCGTAGCGCATCTGGAACAGGCGATTCTCGGCGCGATGCAACAGCATGGTCATGTCGTCGAGCACGCGCTGTCCGGCGATGGTCGCATCGACACCGGGATACTGTTTCTTCTGTTCGGGCGTGAAGAATGTCGTCGAGCGCATGCTTTCGCGCAACGTGCCCAGCGCCGCGTATACCGTGGCGATCGACGACGCCGCGGTTTCGACCGGGATCATCGGTGTGTTGGCCGAGAAGGCCAGGGCACGGACGTCGGGTACGGCGTGCTCGATCCGGAAGCGGTCGGGGTCGCTCAAGCGCGCGGCGCGCTCGAGGCAGAGGAACAGCCCGAACACCACGTCGTCATCGGCGAGCGGAATGTCGATGCGGCCGCGCGCCAGCGCATAGCGTTCCACCGGCATCGCCACCGCGGAGGGCAGCGGCATCAGCTTGCGGAGCGCGTCGATGACACCCGCGTGCTGGCCCGTTCCGAGCACGTTCACCGCGGCCATGAAGTCAATGGCGTTGGCGGCCCGCCGGGGCGGATTCACATTGGCTGTCGCGTGCGAGGCCCAGTCGATCACGTGCGCGCGCATGAGCTCGGCGTGATTCTCGCCCACCACCATCGAGAACTGCGCGGGGAGTCCCGCGCTCGGAGCAAACGTGCGCACCGGCACACCGCTGGCGGCGTCGTGCGCGAAGCAGTAGTTGTCGTCGCCGTCGAAGGTGCCGGTGACCACGGCGCGTTCAATGGAGCGAGCGCTGTCGTACCAGTGCAGCGCCAGCATGGGGCGGCGCAGCTCCAGATTGATGCGCGCGAGGTTGCGCGCGTCGAGCGCGAGCAGCGCGTTGAACGCGGGATCTTCGACGCGCGCGTCGCGTGAGCGCGGCGTGGAGGCAGATTCGATCAGCCGGTCACCGTCGCGATCGCCGGACGAAAACAGATAGCTGTAGTAGCGCGCAATGGAATTGGCGGCCTGCGCGAGTGATGCCGTGTTGCGTGTGCTCGCGTACGCATCGAGCGCCATGGTGGCAAAGATGGGACGCGTGAGCAGCACGGTGGCGTCATTGTCATCGCCATTGGGCGCATACACGCCGGTGGAATTCTGGGTGCGGAACAAAGACGAGAGCAGCGCGTCGGTCTGCTGCGCGGTGGCCGCGTCCACGCGCGCCAGTAGCGGCGCGTTGAGCGTCGCCGTATCTTCCGCGCCGACTGCACGCGGGATCATGAGGACCCACACGGCAACGCGTATCACGAGCGCGGGGTGGAGAACCCGGCGCCAGCGTCGCGATCCGGCCTTGTGCCGGAGCCGTTTCAAGCCTGCAACCCGTTCGAAAATCATGCGGTTAAACCTGCCCACGGCCGGGCGTTGCAAGGAGCGAACCGACTCGGTCGGATCGGGAGTTTTCCTTGACGATGGGGCACTGCTCGGATACCCTGCTCAGTCAAGCAACCCTTTGGAAATCAAGCTGTTAATCTGCCGACTCGGCGCTTCGCGGAGCGAACGCGCCTGGCCCAAAAAAAGGGAATCGTGTCCTCGCGAGTTGCCATCCTCGAGGCAAAACGAACTCCCATCGGCAAGTTCCTCGGTGCATTTCGTAACCACCCGGCGGTGAAGCTTGGCGCGCACGCGGCGCGCGAAGTTCTCGCCTCGTCCGGGACCGCGCCGGAACACGTCGATGAGGTGATTTTTGGTCACGCCCGCCAGGCCGGGTGCGGCCCCAATCCCGCACGCCAGGTGCTGGTGGGCACCGGTGTGCCCGAATCCGTCGCCGCATTCACCGTGAACGCCGCGTGCGGCTCGGGCCTCAAGGCGATTGCACTCGGCGCCGACTCCATTCGTCTGGGACGAGCGCAGCGCGTCCTCGCGGGCGGCATGGAAAACATGTCGATGGTGCCCTTCATCCTCGACCGCATGCGCGAGGGATACCGGCTCGGCCACACGCCGCTCATCGACGACATGTACCGCGACGGCTTTCTGTGTCCGCTGTGCGACATGGTGATGGGCGAAACCGCCGAAGTGCTTGCCGATGAATTCAAGATCACGCGCGAGACACAGGACCGCTGGGCCCTGATGTCTCAACAGCGCGCCGAAGGCGCGCAAAAAAGAGACCTTTTCAAGGAAGAGATCGTCCCGGTGACCGTGCCGGGCGCTCGTGGCGAAGACATCGTGGTCAGTACGGACGAACATCCACGCGCAGGAGTGGAGCTCTCTTCACTCGCGAAGCTTCCTCCTGTGTTCAAGAAAGACGGCAGCGTGACGGCGGGCAATGCCTCGGGAATCACCGACGGAGCGGCCGCCCTTGTGCTGGCGTCGGAGAGTGCGGCCAGCGGCCGCGATGTCCTGGGATGGATTCGCGATTTTGTCGCCGTGGGCGTGGAGCCGCGTCGCATGGGCATCGGTCCCGTGCCGGCCGTGCGCGCGCTGCTCGAGCGCAACCAGCTCAAGCTTTCAGATATCGAGTTGATTGAATTGAACGAGGCCTTTGCCGCGCAGGTGATCGCGTGCGAGCGCGAATTGAAATTCGATCGCGAGCGCGTGAACGTCAACGGCGGCTCCATCAGCCTGGGCCATCCCATCG
>DATNGX010000519.1:0-6093 GCA_035605755.1 Candidatus Krumholzibacteriia bacterium | reverse complement strand
GGTCAAAATGCCGGCCAATGGCGCAATCGTGGTGGAGCAGGTGGCGGAGGCGGCGGCGGAATGGGAAGAATGGGTGGAGGCCGCGGACTCGGTGGACGTTACATCGTGTTCGTCGAGCGCGATGGAAAACCGACGGCGGTCAACATCAAGACCGGCCTCACCGATCTCGATTATGTGGAAGTGGTGGAAGGGTTGAACGAGGGCGAGAAGGTGATCGTGTTGCCGAGCGCGTCGCTCGTCAATTCACAGAAGGAAATGCGCGAGCGCATCCAGCGCATGACCGGTGGCGGCGGCATTCCGGGCATGCAGAACCAGCAACAGCAGCAGGGAAGCGGCCAGCGTCCCCCGCAGCGATAACGGCCCTTTACTAATGGAGTGAATGTCACAGTCGCCGGCGACCGTGACGCGTTGTTTTCTGGGTGTTTTTTACCTTCGTAACGACGGTGAAAAATCATCCAGTGTCGAAAGATCGACATCATGTTCTACAAAGAAGTCATGCGCGTTGCGCTGCAGGCGCTTCGCAACCACCGGTTGCGTTCGCTGCTCACCATGCTCGGTATCATCATCGGTGTGGCGGCGATGATCACGATGGTGGCGCTGGGGCAGGGTGCGCAGAAATCGGTGCAGGGCCGCATTGAATCGCTCGGTCCCGATCTGCTCACGGTGTATCCCGGCCAGCAGTTCCGCGGCGGCGTGGCGCAGGGCACGCGCGTGAGTCTCACCGTGGATGACGCGGAGACCCTGGGGCGCGACGCGCGTTACATCAACGCCACCGTTCCCGAGCTGACGCAGAACATGCAGGTCAAGGCGGGCAACCAGAACGCCAACGTCAACATCGTCGGGACGACTCCCAATTACACGCAGGTGCGCCGCTTCACGCTGACCGCGGGCCACATGTTCAGCGCCGCCGATGACAATGCGCGCGGCCGCGTCGCCGTGCTGGGTGCCTCGGTGCCCGCCATGCTGGGCCTGAACCCGGTGGCGGCGGTAGGAAGTGAGATCGAAATCGGCGGCGTGCAGTTCGAAGTGGTCGGTGTTCTGGGAGAGAAGGGCTCGCAGGGATCGTTTCAGAATCTCGACGAGCAGGTGCTGATCCCGCTGCAGACGGCGCGCTATCGTGTCATGGGAAGCGATCGGCTGCGCTCACTCACCGTGCGCGTCGACGACGTACACGACATGAACCTCGCCATGATCGAAGTGGAGCGCGTGATTCGACGCGAACACAAGATTCGCCCCGGCATGGACAACGACTTTCAGATTCGCCGCCAGGCCGATCTGCTCTCGACGCTCGAAGACACCACCAAGACATTCACACGGCTTCTGGCCGGTATTGCAGCCGTCAGCCTCCTCGTGGGCGGGATCGGCATCATGAACATCATGCTCGTGTCTGTCACCGAGCGCACGCGTGAGATCGGCATTCGCAAGGCACTGGGTGCGACGCGCAAGGTGATCCTCACGCAGTTCCTCGTGGAAGCGCTGGTGCTGTGTTTGCTGGGTGGAACCGTTGGCGTGCTGCTGGGCTCGGTGGGAGCGGTGGTGCTGGCCAAGATGAACTCGTGGAACACGAGCGTGTCGTTCGCAGCCATCGGGCTCGCGTTCGTGTTCAGCGGTCTGGTGGGAGTGTTCTTTGGAATGTGGCCGGCGCGGCGCGCCGCCAATCTGGATCCCATCGTCGCGCTGCGCTACGAGTGATGTCCGGCCCGTCGTCCACTGCCGAGGAGCAGGAACAGAACGATCAGGAAAAGGCTTATTCGGACAGAGCGCGCGCGGTCAGCGCATGCAAGTTCATCGCAGAGTTGTTCATCCCCCCAACACTTAACTGCTACAGGGACAACGCGAGTCACGTCCGCGCATAAGGAGAAGTAAGTAGGGGAATTGTTATCAAGTACCGGGCCAAGTCATTGCCATTTATTGCACTTCGTGGTGGCAATTGCGGCGTTCCTACGCTACAATACGCGGCATCCGTCGCTCTGCGGGCTCGTCCTGGCCGCAGCCAATCCATTTTTTAATCATCAGCGACTGCCGTGTTGCAGTCCAAGAAGAGGCCACCCATGAAACAAAGGCTACGAGTGTTTATTGCGGCCGCGAGCCTGGTAGTGCTCGGGATCGCTTCGCAAGCAAGTGCATTCAGTCCGCGCGTTCCGCAAGTTCCCGTCCTGGGCGGAACACTGCAGGGTTATCTCAATAGTAAGGGTGAGACGATCAACGTGCTCACCGATCAGCAGGACGCACAAATCTGGTCCCAGTCTGCATCCGGCAACGGAGCGCTGACCCTCATGGTCGAGCTCAGCGCAGATGCGGGTGTCAATTCGTTCGGTCTCTACAACGCAAGCAATCCGACGCCGCCGTTGTACCAGGTGTTTCCCGCCGCTGCGAGTGCGGGCTGGTTTGCAATCATGAGCTTCAGGACCTTGCCCGATCGTGTCGTCGTGAATCTCTTTGACGCCACGGCCACGCTCCAGGGAACCACGACGTACCTCGGCATCGATGCCAACAATTTCGGGTTCTACGAGCAGAACGGCAACACGGGCCTCGTGCTCTATTCACAGGACGGCCGCAATCCCGGCCTGGCTGCGCAGATGCTTGCCTACCAGGGAACCGGCATCAACGCAGGCGAATGGTGGCTGTGCTTCGAAGACGCGCCGCTCGCGAACAGCGACAGGGACTACGATGACGCGGTCATGATTCTCGAGTCCGTCAATCCGTTGGCGACCGTGCCCGCGACGCTCGGTGGCGTCAAGTCGCTCTATCGCAAGTAAGCACGACACACATCCAAAAATGAGGCCAAACATGAACAGACAGCTCAGAGCAATTATTGCGGCCGCGAGTGTTGTGGTGCTCGGAAGCGCCACTCTCGTTTCGCAGGCCAACGCGGGCCCGCGCGTTCCGCAGGTTCCCGTCGTCGGTGGCACACTCCAGGCATTCTTCGCCGGCATCGGCGAGACCATCAACGTGAACACCGACCAGCAGGACCTTTCCGTGTTCCAGCACTCCGCGTCGGGCAACGCGCTCCTCACTCTCAAGTACCAGAGCTCGCCCAATGCAGCCACGCAGCAG
Source organism: Candidatus Krumholzibacteriia bacterium (assembly GCA_035605755.1). Classification (GTDB taxonomy): domain Bacteria; phylum Krumholzibacteriota; class Krumholzibacteriia; order WVZY01; family JAKEHA01; genus JAKEHA01. The sequence continues at coordinate 3,036 of DATNGX010000519.1, read as the reverse complement.
GTCGGCATCTACAACGCGAGCGCCGTCATCCCGCCGTTGTTCTTTCTGCTCAGCGGTTCGGTGGGTCCGCTCGGGTTCTCGAGCATGAGCTTCAAGCCCGGGAACATCGTGACCGTGAACCGGTTTGATGCGAATGGTAATTTTCTCTCGCAGACCACGTTCGGCGGCGTCGACCCGACCAATTTCGGTTTTTATCTCTCTGTACCGAACGGCACGACCTTCTCGCAGGACTACCGCAATGTCGGTGCTCTTCCGCACATGCTCGTGTTCGCGGGCAGCGGGCAGAATGCCGGCGAATTCTTCCTGTGCTGGGATGAGCCCGGCACGAGCGGCACAGCCGGCGACCAGGACTTCGACGATTGCGTTCTCATCCTCGAGTCCGTGAGCCCGTTGGCCACCGTCCCCTCGACCATCGGCGGCGTGAAGTCGCTCTACCGCGACAAGTAGACAGCTCCAGAAATTGTTTTGACGGCGAAATGGCCGCCCTTCGGGGCGGCCATTTTTGCTTCGGGCGTCGTCGTCGTCCGTCAGGAGGAAGCCGGGCTGCTCGACGTCGAACTGGATGAGGCGCGGACGCGCCTGGTGCGACGCCACGTCGCGGGCGATTCGCCGACCGCGCGTTTGAACGCGCGTGAAAACGCCGCCTCGCTCTCGTAACCAACCTCGAGCGCCACTTCGATCACTTTTGCATCGGTATCGCGCAGCGACACGGCGGCGAGTTGCATGCGCCACTGCGTCAGGTACTCGATCGGCGACTGACCGATGAAGTGCACGAAGCGTTCGTGCAGCACGGAGCGCGAAAGCGCCGCCACCTCGCCGAGCCGCTCCACCGTCCACGCTTCGCCCGGCTTCTCGTGGATCAGCGCGAGTGCCCGCCCGATGGAAGGGTCGCGCATGCCCGCGAGCCAGCCGGTTTGATTCTCCGGCATTGCCTCGACGTAACGGCGCAACACTTCGACGAACATCATTTCGCTCATGCGCTCGAGCATCGCTTCGCCGCCCTGGCGTCTGCGATTCGATTCCTCGACGACCGAACGCAGAAAGGTTCCGATCCAGGATCCACCGTCTCCCATCAGCCCCGGCATGCGCACGATGCGCGGCAGCGACGCGAGGAGCGGATTGAAGGGTTTCGCATCACAGCCGAGGTAACCGCACACGATCACGCTGCGATTGCGGCCGCCGCCGTCCAGGAGCGCCGTCGTGCGCCCCTGTCCGTCGATGCTCAACGCAAACGGCAACTGGGGTGGGCGGGGTGCAAAGTAGATGCGGGGATCGACGACCTTCGCGCGCATGCCGGGCGCGCTCGACATGATGTGGTGGTCGCCGTGGGGAAAGAGAACGACATCGCCCTCGTCGAGGCGAACGGGTGTTTCGCCCAGGATCGAGGCCCAGCACGAACCCCGCGCCACTCCGTGAAACGGCATGAGGTGCTCGACGCCGGGAAGAACGGCGGCGCTGATATCGCGCCCGGGAGGAGTCTCGGCCACCCAGGGCTCCGCACCATCCAGATAAAAGAACAGAGCGCCGCGCAATCGCACGGCGCGCAACAGATCGGAAAGCGTATCACCGCTCACGGGTGCTCCTGTCCTGTCGTCCTCGAGCTCCGGGCGCTTCCGGACGAACGGCATAGTCTTGCGGATACGCGGTGGGGCGTCAAGGGCATCGCTCGAGGCATTTTGGAACTTGAAGGACGACCGTGGGCGCGCAGGCAGGGAGCGCGGGGGTCTATTTTGCGCGGCTCGAGAGAGCCAGCGCGCGGTGACGCAGAAGCCGATCAAGCTGAAGTACGCCGCGCATCGAAAGGCAACCCATGAAGGTTTCGATTCTCGACGATTATTTTGACACGCTTCGTTCTCTGGTTTGTTTTCGCAAGCTGGACGGTCACGACGTGACGGTGTGGAACGATCACACCCAGGATGTCGACACACTTGCAACGCGCCTCGCGGACACCGAGGCGCTGGTTCTGATACGCGAGCGAACACGAATCGACGCGCCGCTGCTCGACCGCCTCGACGCGCTGCGGCTCATCAGTCTGCGCAGCGTTTACCCGCACATCGACATCGATGCGTGTACCCGGCGCGGCGTCATCGTGTCGTCCGATCTGCACGCCGGGAGTCCGTCCTACGCCACCGCAGAGCTGACATGGGGGTTGATCATCGCCGCCATGCGCCAGATTCCCCGGCAGGTGTCCGCGCTGCGAGAGGGGAAGTGGCAGACAGGCGTTGGCAGGACGCTTCGCGGCAAGATGCTCGGAATCCATGGATACGGGAGGATCGGGGCGACGGTGGCGGGTTATGGCCGGGCCTTCGGCATGAAGGTGGTGGTATGGGCACGCGACGAGGCGCGGGAGCGGGCGCGCCGCGACGGCTACCTGACCGCACCGGACCAACGCACGTTCTTCGCGGTGTGTGATGTGATTTCGCTGCATCTGCGACTGGTCGAGGAAACGCGGGGAATCGTCACCGCGGACGATTTGTCGCGGATGAAGCCCGGCGCGTTGCTTGTCAACACGAGCCGGGCGGCGTTGATCGAGCCGGGTGCTCTGGTCAGCGCACTGCAAAGCGGGCGCCCGGGGATGGCCGCGGTGGATGTTTACGAAGAGGAGCCGCTCCGCGACCCGCGCCACCCGCTCCTGGCCATGGACAATGTCGTGTGTACACCTCACATCGGGTACGTCACGAAGGACGAGTACGAAATCCAGTTTGCGGACGTTTTCGATCAGATCGTGGCGTACGCAGCGGGTAGACCCACCAACGTTGTCAACCCACAGGTCTTCGAGGTGTTGAGAAGCCGCGGATGACCCGCCATTGCCCACCCGGTGCCGCCGGACGATCGGCAATGTCTTGCCGATGCACGGCAATGTTCCACGCGCTGCCTTCGGTCATATTGGGTCCGGTAGAGATACCTCACATCGAACTCAAACCGGGAGACGAATCATGAGCGAGCATGCAAATCGGATGGAGGCTGAGGAGCCGGATACCAACCGGGAAACAAGCGTGAAGCAATTCGGCGCCGGCGCCGCGAGCCTGGATCTTT
>DATNGX010000518.1:0-2714 GCA_035605755.1 Candidatus Krumholzibacteriia bacterium | reverse complement strand
TTCACAAACATCCTGTTTTCATCCGGCACCACCGGCGATCCCAAGGCCATTCCGTGGACCCACGCCACACCCATCAAGTGCGCGAGCGACGGCTTCTATCACCAGGATATTCGCGCCGGCGACGTGGTGGCATGGCCGACCAACCTGGGATGGATGATGGGTCCGTGGTTGATCTACGCGACACTCATCAACCACGCGTGCATGGCTCTATACTATGGAGCGCCCAACACCCCCGAGTTCTGCAAATTCGTGCGCGACGCGAAGGTCGCGCTGCTCGGCGTGGTCCCGAGCATCGTGAAGGCATGGCGCGCACACAAGATGACGGACCGCATCGACTGGTCGTCGCTGCGCGCATTCTCGTCCACGGGAGAGGCGTCCAACGCGGACGATTATCTCTGGCTCATGGCGCGCGCGGGCTACAAGCCGGTGGTGGAATACTGTGGCGGGACCGAGATCGGCGGCGGCTACATGTCGCAGTCGCTCACCCAGCCGTCGTCACCGGCCACATTCTCGACACCGGCGCTGGGGCTGGACGTGGTGATTCTCAACGATGATGGTCACGCCGCGCGCAAGGGCGAGATGTTCCTGATTCCGCCGTCGGTGGGATTGTCGCAAACACTCCTCAACCGCGATCACCACGAGGTCTATTACCAGGGCGCGCCACGTGGCGTGAAGCTCGAGCTCCTGCGCCGTCACGGCGACGAATTCGAAGCACTCCCCGGCGGTTACTACCGCGCACACGGTCGTGCCGATGACACCATGAACCTGGGCGGCATCAAGGTGAGCTCCGCCGAAATCGAGCGTGTGGTGTTGAGTGTTGAGAATGTATCGGACGTGGCAGCGATCGCATTGGATCCGCCCGACGGCGGTCCGTCGCTGCTCGTGCTCTACCTGGTGCCCAAGCCCGGCGCGTCGCTCTCCCCCGAAAAAAGCAAAGAAGCCGCGCAGGCGGTCATCACGGCGCGGCTCAATCCCCTCTTCCGCGTGCACGACGTGCACATTGCCGAATCGCTTCCGCGCACCGCCTCCAACAAAGTGATGCGCCGCGTGCTCCGCGACCAGATCCGCAAGTAACGCTACTTCAAGAGCACCATCTTCTGCGTGCGCGTTTCCCCGTTCGCAGTCAATTTTACGAAATACACACCCGAACTGGCTGTTTCACCCAATCCGGTACGGCCGTCCCAGCGTGCGCTGTACTCGCCTCGCACCTGGCTCTCATCCACGAGGGTTCGCACCAATCGTCCTTCGGCATCAAAGATCGCGATCGACACACGCGATTCCCGCGGCAACATGTAACGAATTTCTGTCGACGGATTGAACGGATTGGGATGCGGTGCTTCGAGCGTCAAGGCCGGCGCACCGTCGCGCACGCCCACGGGACCATTGGCCGTGTACGTCACTTTGACAGCCGTGAAGTTAAAGTACATGTACCAACCATGTTGTTCCGGCTGAGATTCCTGGTCGCTCCAACCAGCGCAATTGCCCGGGTCACCCGGAAACAAGCTCAACAACGGCTTGTTCTCCCCGAAAATTGCGGGCGGAAGCATGACGCTCTCGTTCGGACCCTCGGGGAGAAATCCTTTGATCATTCCATTGATCAGGCCGGTCGCGGGATTCCCGACATACGTCGCGGTAATCGTGGCGTTGAACAAATGGATCGGAGCACCGATATCCAGGTAGAGATGGTCGACCAGGGCCGCCATACAGGGCGCCGCAGGCAACGTGATCGCAGGCGTGTAGCCATGGGTCGTAAGTGGTTCGACGCCGGCGCAGATGTTGTAGTAAAGGATCGGCGTGATGAAGGATGGGGAGAAATCCGGCCAGCACGCGCTCATCCACTCGGGCAGACTGCACAGGTGGGTGCCGGTTATCAACTGGGCCGGGAAATAGCCCGCCTCCGGTGTCTGGTCGAGCGGGTCGAAAACCAGAACGTAGCTCTGGTCAAACTTGCCGTCGCCGTCGTTGTCCTGCTGAATGCGAGAATTGAGAATCTCGTTGAACGAAATCGGGAGATCTGGACTCGGGTCCGTGATGTCGACACAGTCGCCCGTATTCACGAAAGCATGCGGATCACGCAAGGAGATGGAAGTGATTCGAAAGGCGGTCTGTGCCGCCCATGCGGGTACGGCGCCGAGCAAGAGCAAGAACACGGGTACGAGGGCGACAGAGCGACGCATGTGACCTCTCCTTTGCGGTAGATACCCCACGATGATAGCATGACCGTATGGACTCATTCGAGAAACAACTGGCCGCATTGATCGACAGGTTCGCACCCAACCGGGCGAAGGAAATCCGCGCCGTGCGCAGGAAGATGCGCACACTCCTCCCCACCGCAACCGAGGTGGTTTACGATTATGGTCAGTCGCTGGTGATCAGTTACAGCCCGAATGAGAAGGGGTACCTCGCCACCTTTTCGATTGCGGCGAAGGCGAGCGGCACGAGGCTCTACTTTGGTCAGGGCGCGAAAACTTTGCCGGATCCGACGAAGCGCCTGAGCGGAAACGCGAAGGTGGTTCGCAGTCTCCCCCTCGAAGGTGCAAGAACGCTCGAAGAGAACGATGTGCGTGCGTTGATGGACGCCGCGCTCGAGCGCGCCACGGTACGCTTCGACCCGAAAGCGAAACCCCAACTCATCATCAAGCCGAGTTCAAAGGCTAAGACCAAAACCAAGGTGAAAGCGAAGTCAAAAACGAAGCGCAACCGGTGAGTTACTT
>DATNGX010000517.1:0-3509 GCA_035605755.1 Candidatus Krumholzibacteriia bacterium | reverse complement strand
CGCCCTGGTCGTGCATGTTTTTGACCATGTGCTGGATGGTCTTCACGCTGGAGTAGAATCCCTTGCTCTGTTCTTCGCTGAATTCCGACTTCGGCCACTCAATTTTCCACAGGAGCGCGAGCTCCGGAACGATGTGGTCGAGGTGCGGGTTCGATTCAGGCTTCTGCATGTAGGCGTATGCTTCCGCGCCGGCCAGGTACGACACAATCGTGGGTACCTGGACCGTCCCATTCTTCCTGAATGTCGCATATTCGGTCGTGTAACGCTGTCGCACGGTGACGGTGTCGCCTTTGGCAACGTTCTTGTGCGCGTATTCCCAGATTCCGGTAATGTGCTCGATGGTTTTTTGGCCCGCGTCGCTGACGACCACCGGATCGAGCGCCACCGGCGTGTGACCGACGACGGGCAGGTGGCGTGTTTTCGCCTCGTCGACAATTGCGAAGAAGGCATCGTGCGAAAGGCGCGCGTGCACCTTGATGGCGTCCACGCCGAGGCCGGCCAGCTTGTCGACCGTGGCACGTGCTTCTTCAGGAGTGTTGACGATCAGTTGATGGAGCGGCGACGCCGTATCACCGGGGGCGCTTCCTGTAATGATCATGCCGACCGAATAGATATCAGGACCGAGGCGCTTTCCGCTTCGCACCTCGTCCCGGACTCGCAACGAGAGCGCAATGGCTTCGTCCCTGGGGAGGTGTTCCACGTGGTCGTTCGTTCGTCTCACCGCGGTGCTGCCCATATCGCGAATGGTTGTGACTCCATAAGCGAGATACATGTCGAGAGTCGATTGGTCGTGGGTGAAGTGGGTGTGCATGTCCCACAGGCCCGGAATCAAGAACTTGCCGGTCCCGTCAATGGTCGTGGTTCCACGCGGCAGCTGAATGCTGGCGCTGGGCGCAACATCCGCGATCTTGTCGCCGTTGATCACAACGGTCATGTTGGGAAGCGCGCGCGATGTAATCACGTCGACGACCGTGGCGTTGACGATGGCGATTTGTGATGCGGAGTCCGATTTCGAACACGATGCGCCGACTACGAGAAGCACCGCGATCACCGACGACGCAATGCCATGCCGGCCTGCCCATGGTTTCTGTGTTGTTCTCATGCTTTCGTGCATCCGTCTCCGGTCCGAGTGATGTCAGGAGCGTGATCATGGTGCGCCGTCCCGGAGAGTTCATCGGGAATCGGCACCATTTCCAATGCTAAAAATTCAACACATTATAGCCAGCGCAGTGCCAACGCGCCGTAGAAATTCGTCACCACCGATACGCCAGTACTTGCACCAGCATCGCGGGCGCGTCGAACGTCGGGAAAAGTACGGAGAGGCGAGCCTCCTTCCAGATTGCATAATTGCGATATAAGGAGGTCCACCGCATGGCCAAGACCACACCCAATCAAATCCAGCGCTCTATTCTGATCCAGGCTCCCCGCGAGGTTGTGTGGGACGCGCTCACCGATGCAAAAAAATTCGGCGAGTGGTTTCACGTGCATTTGCGCGGTGATTTCGAACCGGGCGAAACCGTCATGGGCAGTGTGACCGAAAAAGATCTTCACGGGTTGCCGGTCACAATGCAGATCGGCCGCATGGACCGGCAGAAACTGTTCTCATGGCGTTGGCATCCGGCCGCGATCAATCCCAACGTGGATTACTCGCGCGAACCGACCACGCTTGTCGAGTTCAAGCTCGAAGATGCTCCCGGTGGCACGCACCTGACCGTGGTCGAGAGCGGATTTCGCGAGATCCCGCCCGCTCGCCGCGACGCGGCGTACCGGTTGAACTACGAGGGATGGGGAATCCAGATGAGCCGCATCGAGGATTATCTCTCGAGCCGGAAGGAGCACTGATGATCGCGAAACATCGGTTGCGTCCCATTGCCCTCGCACTTGTCGCGGCCGCGAGTGTCGTGGCGTGCGGTTCGCACGAGTGGCTCGAGCTCAACCCCGAGGTCGACGTCAAGGCGCCGACCTTCCGTCTCACGGGAGAGGTGCACTACGTCGATGTCGAGGGCGGCATCTTCACGATTCAATCCACCGACGGAACCACTTACAACCCGGTCAACCTTCCGGATTCGTACAAGGTGGACAAGATGGCGGTGGAAGCTGACGCGCGCGTGCGCACGGACCTGGTGTCACCGGCCATGGTCGGGCCGCTCGTGGAGTTGCTGCGCATCCGCGCCACCGGGCACTAGGGAACGCTCGAGACGGATCGACAATTTTGCCGGAGATGCGCAACCGGCCGCCGGCAATCCGCGTCCAATGGGCATGAGAACGCGCATATCTACTCCCGCGGCGGCCTTCGCCATCGCGACCGCACTCATCCTCGTCGTCGTGGCGAGCTGTAGCCGGACCGGGGTCAAACCGAAGCCAGGTACCGACGAGAGCGCCGCGGCGTCGCGCACGCACACCGTGGACACAACCAGACGCGAGCTCGAGGCGCGCTACCGGCAGAATGAAGCCGCGTTCTTTGCGCGCGACGCGGACCGCGTGATGCGCCTGCGCCATCCCGAATTCCATACCATCCTGCCGGATGGGAAGGTCAATACGCGCGAAGAGATGTACGAGCGCACCCGAAGCTTCATCAACCGCGTCGAGAGGTTCGATTCGTTGTTCGAGAACATCACCGCCCTCACCGTCAATGGCGACACGGCGCACGCGGTGGTCGCCCAGCGCACCGTGCGCAAGCAACGCCTTCCGGATGGAACCCTGCACGAGATACGAACGTCCGTGGTGCAGCGGGAGTCGTGGATCTGGACCACCGCGGGATGGCTCATGTGGCGCGTCGACCAGATCAACCCCGGCCCCACGCTGGTGGACGGAACGCCGCTGGAGAAGAAGCAGCCCTAGACCCGTATAAACACCCTATTGAAAATCGAATTGCGGCGGGTCTACGATTTCTCTCGCCCGGTCTCTGGAACAGGAGGCCCGATATGTTACGAACTGTTCTGGTTGCGATTGCAGTGCTGTTCCTTTGCGCCGCTTCCTCGTTCGCGGCCGTGATCGAGGTCCCGGTGCCCGAACTTCTCGGCCACTATCCGCCGTCTTCCACGGAATCCTCACGCTCAACGACTGTCAAGCTTCCGGCCATTCCCACGGTAATCCACGGTGTGTCGCTTCGCATCTCCGGCACGCAGGCCATGGGCCACCTCGTGTGTCCGCTGGGAACCTGGCAGGATTGGCCGATGCTCTTCGAAGGGTCGATGGAGCAGGATCAGGATCATTGGTGGCTGGCGGAATACAAACCATCGGATGCATCGTTCACGCTGACGGTGCAGTTGGAGCCGTCGCCGCCCGAAGACGCATCGTGGGAATTTCTCATGGATGGTTCCGCGCTGGTCAAACTCTTCGGCGCTCCCAATTTCCTGGAGGGTCCGTGCTGGGAGAATCCCGCCGCACCGACGGCCGAGATCACCGACGCGGTGCTCGTGATCGACGGAGATGTCGCGCTGCCTGTCGAGCCGTCGACGTGGGGCAAGATCAAAGCGCTCTATCGGAAGTGATCGAGCGCGCACGGA
>DATNGX010000516.1:0-2774 GCA_035605755.1 Candidatus Krumholzibacteriia bacterium | reverse complement strand
CAGCACCGTCTTCCGGGCTCCGGACGCCATGATGGATCTGGCGCGTCGTGTGGCCCGGCCCTCCCGTTCCGAACGGGTCGCGTCGCGCCCGCGGTGGTTTGAACCCCGGCTGGCGGCCGGGCTTTGCGCTGCCGCGGTGGTGGTCACCGTGAGCGTAGTCTGGTACACGCACCGCCAGCCGGGTCCAACCAACCAGTGGCTCCCGACCCTCAAGCAGGCAGCCGCGAGCGCGTCGGCCGACGGCTCGATCGTATTGCCGGGCATGGAAGAAGTGGTCGCGGCCACGACGTCCGAGCACCGGACGGGCTTCGTCCAGGCCGATGAATCCATCAATTCAGCGCTCGCGGGGCTGACCGCAGCCTACGGTGATCATCCGAATGCAGACGTCGCGCACTGGCTGATCAGCGGCTACCTCGCCACCGGCGAGGTCGAAAAAGGCCGGGTCTACATCCAGGATGCCCGGCTGCGTTTCCCGGACGACACCCGCTTCGTCGTCCTGGACGCCATCGTCGCCTACCGGACCAGCGACCTCGACCGCGCGGAAAACCTGCTTCGCGAGGCCCTGGACGTCAATCCACGCGACGGGGCTGCTCTCCTGAATCTCGCCCTGGTGCAGTACGAAACCGGGCAGTGGGATTCCGCCCGCCGGACGCTCCAGATGGTGCGCACCGAGTTCGCGGGCTCCCCGCTCGAGATCCGGGCCAGCACCCTGATGTCCGACCTGCTCAACGGCTAGCCCGCTTCCCTGAATTTTTTTCGGAGTCTCGAAGAAATTTTCGGGAATCCGTCCGCCCCGGCCGACCCCTTCCATCAGGATCGGGGGGTGCGATCGGTTCGATGCCCGTCTAAAGGGGCGAGACGTGATCGAATCCAAGCGAACCCGGTCCCTAAAATATTGAAGGCTGCGCACGCTAACTTGAGAGGGCGAGCCAGCCGGCAGCGTGAAAATCGAGACCCCACCTCCTCTCGCCAATCACGCGCAAGTTGAGCCATCGTGCTATATTGTAGCTCTCGTGCGGCTTATGCCGTGCGAACTCAGGCTGTCGGCGTTTGCGGGCAGAAACGATGACTCACTTTGCGCGATTCCTACCCCTGGTGATGCTCCTCCTGGGCACCGTCGCCGTGTCGGATTCCTTTGCCCTCGAAAAGGCGAAGCGTAATCGCGCCATCCTCGTCATCCATGGCGGCGCCGGCACCATCAGCCGTGATCAGATGACTCCCGAAAAAGAAAAACTCTACCGCGACGGTCTCTCCGAGGCGCTGGCCACGGGCTACAAGATCTTGAACAGCGGCGGCAGCAGCATGGACGCGGTTGAAGCCGCGATCTGTGTGCTCGAGGACAACCCTCTTTTCAATGCGGGCCGCGGTTCTGTTTTCACGAGCAATGGTCACAATGAAATGGATGCGTCCATCATGGACGGCAAGACGCACAACGCGGGCGCCGTCGCATCCGTGACCGGTATCAAGAATCCCATCAAGGCGGCGCGTGCCGTCATGGAGAAGACGAGTCACGTCATGCTCGTCGGCACGGGTGCGGAAGAATTCGCGCGCGAACAGGGACTCGAGTTCGCCGACAGCGCGTACTTCTTCACGCAGCAACGCTGGGACGAGCTCCAGAAAACCAAGGAAGAGGAAAAGCAGAAAGGTCCGCAGGGATCATTGAGCTTTCCACACACACATTTGGGAACGGTGGGCGCGGTTGCAGTCGATCACGCGGGGAACCTCGCGGCGGCGACGTCGACCGGCGGGCTCACCAACAAACGCTGGGGCCGCGTGGGAGATTCCCCCATCATCGGCGCGGGCACCTATGCGGACAATGAGACGTGCGCGGTGTCGTGCACCGGGCGCGGCGAAGTTTTCATCCAGGGCTCGATTGCACACGAGATGTCGGTGCTGATGAAGTATCGCGGCATGTCCGTGGATGCAGCAGCGAAACATTGTGTGAGCGACGAGCTGGTCACACTGGGCGGCAAGGACACCGGCGGTCTCATCGCAATGGATCGCAAGGGCAACTTTGCCATGCAAATGAACACGGCCGGCATGTATCGGGGGTACATCGGGGAAGACGGCGTGGCGCACACCTTCCTCTATCACGACGAATAAAACGCCATGGCAATGCTCCGTGTGTCACTCGCCAATGATGTCCGAGAGGTCCGGCGCATCAATCACGCCCTCAGCGATTTCCTCGCCGAGGAGGGTGTTCCCGGGCGTACCATTCATCACGTGAAGCTCGTCGTCGAAGAGCTCGTGGTCAACGTCGTGCGCTACGCCTACGAAGACAAATCCGCGCACAAGATCGGCGTCGACGTGCGCACCGAGCCGCGCCGCGTGGTGGTGACCATCGAGGATGACGGCCGCCCCTTCAACCCCAACACCGCCCCGCCCATCGTGCTGCGGGAAGCCATGGAAGCAAGACGCGGCGGCGGACTCGGAATTCATCTCGTGAAGAAACTCTCGCGCGAGCTCACCTACGCGCGGGAGAACGATCGCAATCGTGTACGTGCCACCATCGACTTCGCTTCGCAGTGAGGAGAAGGTGTTTTGAAATCATCCCGCCTGTCATTCGCGGCCGCGATGGTGCTCGCGGCTGCATTCGCGTCGTGCAGCAACGACGATAACGGCACCAACCCGGCCGACAAGACGGCGCCGGCGCGTGTCACTGATCTCACCATCGTGGCATCCGCAGACAGCACGCTTACTCTGCAGTGGACCGCTCCAGGCGATGACGGCCATAGCGGCACGGCAAAAAACTACGAATTTCGTCGCTCGGCTGC
>DATNGX010000515.1:0-3979 GCA_035605755.1 Candidatus Krumholzibacteriia bacterium | reverse complement strand
TTGGCAATGTTGCCCAACACCTTGTCCAGCGAGCCTTGAACGTTCGCCAGATTCTGCGTCACTTCCTGGGTCGCGCGCGCGCGTCCTTCGACGCCGCGATTGGACGCTGCCTGCGGAACCTCGACGCGTCGCGCGGGCGGTGCACCCGGTGTGCGCGGCATGGCCGGCGTCTGCTTCGGCGTGGCCACCTGGGGCGGTGCTTCGGGCACGGGCTGTTTCGAGCCCGGACGCGATGATTCGGTGATGCCACCGCCACCCCCGCCGCCACCCGGCTTTCCCTTCGCCACGCGCGTCTCCGGTTTTTCCAGAATCAAGCGTGCGATGCGTTCCGGAACTTCGGTCACCGTGGGTTTGATGACGGGAATGGGAACCACGAGCACGATGATCATCAGCACGAAGCCGATGATGCCGGCGCCAACGAAACAATTGCGGAGCGCCGGCTCCATGCGCCCCCACAGGGGCTGCTGGTACTGCTGCATGGCGGTGGAGCTCATGCTACGAGTTTCCGATCACCGCGAGTGAAATGTGGTCGTAGCCGCTGGCGCTGCACGTGTACATCACGCGCTGCAGAATGGCGAAGTTGATTTCGCGGTCGCCCTGGATCGACACCTTGCCGTCGAAGGCGTCATCCGCATCGCCGCCACGAAGACGTGCGATCTCCTGCGCCTGCTCGCGCGACTCGTCGAGCTTCTTCGCGAGTGGAGTGATCATCAGATCATCGCTCGCGACGGATTTGGATACGGTGGCCACCACTTCGCCGTTGAGCATCACACTGTCATTGAAGATGGCAATCACGATCGCAGCGCGCGGCGCCGTCTTGCTGGACGATTCGGGAAGTGCCACACCCGGGACGGGAGTGACCGCTTCGCCTTCCATCACGAAGCTCTTGAGGAGGAAGAGCACGAGCACGGTAAGAATGTCCATGAGCGACGTCAGAATGAGCGAGCTCGAGGGACGAAGACGATTGCGGACACCGTTGCGCTTCATGTCAGTCTCCCATGCTCGCGCCCAGGAGTGACGCCGACGGCAGTCCCGATGCGCGTGCCACGTCCATCACCGCAATGATGTCCTGGTAACGCGTCTTCGGCTGCGAAATGATGATCACGTCCTGGTTGTCGGGGTGCGAGAGCTCGACGTCGGCCAGGGCCGCCGCCAGCTTGGCGCTGGCGTCCGCGTCGGCACGCGCAATGACGCGCGACGCGATGCCTTTGCCCTCGACCACGAAGTAGTCATCCTTGATGGTGATTGCCAACGAGAGGCTTTCGCCGGCGTCGGCGGGAGCGGTGCCGGTCGCACTCGGTACATTGGTGTCGATCACCGTGACCTTGAGAAACACGGCGGACGTGAGCAGCATGGGGATCAGCACGATGAATACGTTCATCATCGGGAGCAGATCCAGCTCGCCCTCGCCCATGTGTTTCCTGCGTCGTCCCGTTCTGCGCATGCTAGGCCGCCATGTCGTGGCGCGAGCCGCGCTTGTGCAGGGCCTCGATCAGGCGCGAGCTGCTGGCATCGACGGCGTCGAAAACCGTCTCCACTTTGCCGGCCAGGAAACCGTGGATGAGAAGCGTCGGAATGGCAACCAAAAGACCGAACGCCGTCGTGTTCATGGCCTCCGAAATACCGGCGGCGAGGAACGCTCCGCGCTGCGCGGGATCCGACGCACCCACCGCGGAGAACGCGGTGATGAGTCCGAAGATGGTGCCCAACAGGCCCAGCAGCGTGCACGTGTTGGCAAGCATGGTGAGATAGTTGAGGCGTCGCGAGAGCGGCGGCAGCACGACGCTGGCCGCGCCGTCGGCGGCGTTGCGCAGACTGTCCTCATCCGAGGTGTTGCGCGAGAGGATGGCGTGCGATACCGCCGCCACCGGACCGCGCACCTTCCGGCACAGCTCCGACGCGCCCGCCATATCGCCCTTGGCGATTCTTGCCAGCACATCTTTGGTGAGCTTTTCCGTGTTGATGTTGCCGGCGCGCGCGATTACCCAGAATCGCTCCGCCACCAGCGCGAGGATCGTCAGCGCGGCGATGAACACCGCGTACATGAACGGTCCTCCGGTTTTGAAAAAGTGTGCAATGCTTGCCAGCGGGCTCATGCTCTTCCTCCTGCCTTTCTCTATTCGGCCGGCGCGACCATGCGCACCCGGTTGGGAAGCGGAATCGTCTTCGCGACATCCGCGGACGTGGTTTGATACTTCTGCGGCGCTCCATCGCGGAACCGGCGATAGTCACGCGCGGTAATGAACAAGACCTGCGGAACATCGATCTCGCCCTCGATCCGAATGGCGTCCAATGTGCGCGTTGCCGGCGCTTTGGCTGTCTTCGTAACCGGCTTTGCCTTTGCCGCGGGCTCGGCAGACCAGGCCGTTCTCGCCAACAACATCAGTGCAATCAGGAACACGGCCTGGTATTTCATGGCTTTCCCTTGTGCTCCGCCGGTTCCGTCGAGGTGACGACCGCGTCAAAATGCGCCTTCAAGTTGTCCGGGTCGTCGGTATCGACTTTCAGATAGCGCGCGTACCAGTCGCGGCCGGCGGTGTCGTCGAAGAAATAGAATGTCTGCACGATGGCCATGTTGTAGAGCGCGCCGGCGAGATTGCCGTCGAGGTCGAGGGCCTTCTTGAACTCGTCGCGCGCGTCGAACGGCCGGCCGGCGACCAGGAGCGCGATGCCATAGTTGTTGTGGTTGACGGCGCTGTGATCGTCGGCGTCGAGCGCGTTTTTGGCTTCGGCGAGAAGCGCGGTCTTGTCGTTCTTGCGCAGACTCGCCAGCACGCGCGGGCAGCACGCGTCGCGCGCCCCGGCCGTGCACGAGGCCAGCGCGGCGTCCGCCTTGGCGGCGTCGCCCATGGCCTCGTAGTTGAGAGCCAGGGAAGCGCGCAGGGCATCCGGCGCCTGCGCGTTGTGTGAGAGATAGTCTTCCAGCAGGTTCACGGCCTGCGGATACATGTGGGCGTCATAGTAGATGTGCGAGAGCAGCGACACCGACGGCGCGTAGTTGGGGTCCAGCGCGAGCGACGCGTTGAGCTGTTCGATGGCCTCGACGCTGGAACCCGCGCCGAGATGGAGCTCGGCCAGGTGATAGGGCCAGTACGGCTCGCGCGGTGCCAACGTCATCTGTGCCCGTGCCTCGGCGAAGGCGTCCGGTTTGGGAGCTTCCTGCCGGCTTTCCGGATTCGCTCCCGGCTTTGTTCCGCCACCCACGAGGGAGCAACCCGACAGGAGCACCGTGCACATCATGCCCACTGCAATGTGCTGCCATGCAAAGTCGCGTCGAAAGTCTGTAATGACTGTCGGCATGATTCCTCGTTGTTGCTTTTCGGTGAGCCGGGATAATCCACGGCTCCAATGCAAGGCTCGTTCCGGCTAGGGCGTAGCGGGAGGCGTTGCACGCACCACCGGATAATCCACTTCGGGATGGAACATGAAGCGCGCGCCGAGACGCGGCCACAGTGCCTCGCGCGTGCGTGCCAGCCAGTTGCCCGGGTCGTCCTTTTCGCTCACCGACTGGCGCAGAAGCGTCGACCACGCGTCTTCGCCGCGGTCATAGAACGCGTAGCTCTGCTCGGTGATGACGTCGTTGTAGGCCGCGAGATCATCCGCCGAGAGGCCCTGTGGGCGTTCGCTCGCGGCGAGCGCATCGCCGAATTCGATCAGTGCTTGGCCGATGCGGTGTGCGCTCGCACGCGTGTACTCGGCGACGGCGCGTTTCGAACATTGTTCGTAAAGTGCGATGGTTGCTTCCAACTTCGCTTTCTTCTTCTCGATCGATTTGGGCAGCGGCTGTGTCAGCTTGATGGACGCATACGCGGCATGTGCTTCGTCGGCTTTCAGGAAATCGACCTGGGCCAAGATTACGGGAGAAGCCAAATCAGGGTGTGATGCTGAGAGCGTTAGATATGCCTTGAGCTCGGACTGAGAGCCTTTGGCGAGTTGAGAGGAAATAGGAAGGCCTTTCGCCGCTATCGCGGCGATTTCC
>DATNGX010000514.1:0-11504 GCA_035605755.1 Candidatus Krumholzibacteriia bacterium | reverse complement strand
CGGGGCAGGAACCGACCAGCCCCCGGCCGGTACCGCGCTCGAATCTCAGGACGCCGGTGCGCAATGACTTGAGCAGCACGGTGTCGCTGGGCGCACACACGGGCGACAACCGGAGCAATGTTCCCATGGGTGCGATCGATGAGGCCCGTATCGATTCGCTCATCAACATGGAAGTCATGCGACTGCCGGAACACGAGCGCGACGAGTACATTCAGCGCCGCATCAATGCGCTGCGCGCGCGCCAGAGCCAGCAGCCGTCACTGCAGCACTAGACCCCCACTACCCTTTGCTGAGGGAGTCCGGCCCGCCTTCCACCGAGGCGGGCCGGATTTTTTTGCTATCCTGTTTTCTGCACGGCAGCAGAATCTGCCGCGCGCTCCAGGGATCAACAGGGAAGCGACGAGCACTACGGCGGATTCGCTGGCACAGTTGGTGCAAGACGACACCGGCCACCATCAGCTCGATTCGGCCCCTTGCCGTTAACCCCCGTACCGGCATCGGGTTGGATAATTCTTCGCCGCCTACCGCGCGAAGCCGGGCGGACGGGGTATTTGCACTTCCGGGGTGAAAAGCAGGCAGAGTGAAGCAGACCGGTACCATGACCCAGACCGACAATCCGGAGCTGGACGACCTGTTCGAGCGCTACAAGGCGGCTCCCAAGAGCCAGCTCTTTGCGCCGCTCGCCGACGCCTGCCGCAAAGCCGGAATGCTCGAGGAAGCGCTCGAGATCTGTGCGCGCGGCGTGGGCGAACATCCGCGCTATGCGAGCGGGTACGTGGTGCAGGGCAAGTGCCTCTACGACGCTCGACGCACCGCTGACGCGCAGGCCGCGTTCGCCCGGGTGCTGGCACTCGATCCCAAGAATCTGGTCGCGCTGAAATACCTCGGCATCCTCCACGCCGAGCGCGGCGACAACGCCCGCGCGCGCGAATACTTCGAACACATTCTGGCCCTCGACCCCGACAATCGCGACATCCGTTCGCGCATTGAGGACGTCGTGATCGAAAACATCCGCACGCCACAGGCCAGCGTGCGCGCCGACGACACCATGAAGATCGATGTCGCGGCGGTGCACGAGATGCTGGCGCAGGACAACGTCGAAGACGATGTGGTTGCCGAGTTGCCCGACCTCCAGGACGAGAGCTTCGAAGGCGAGCCCATTACGCTGCGCGATGAATCGGTGACGTCGGACGAAATTGCCACCATGACGCTGGCCGACATCTACGCGACGCAGGGATACAACTCGCGCGCACTCAAGATCTACCGCGAAGTGCAGAAGCGCCAGCCGGACAATCGCACGCTGGCGATGAAGATCGATGCGCTGGAAAAGGAAGTGAAGGCGTCGATCGAAGCGGCCCGGAGCGCGGTTCCCGCAGAGACCGTCGCGGCGCCCGTGACCCCGGCGCCCCCAGAGGAAAAACCGGTGGCCCGGCGCTACGAGCCCGCTCCGCCGTCCCGTCCGGCCCCCGCGCCGGCGCAGGGAAGCCCCATCAATCAGACCCAGAGCTACGAGCAATTCAAGCGCTGGCTCAAAGCCACGCGCTGACCCCGCGGACTCGCTCCCGAAGTGCCTGAATGGCGCGCCCCGGCGCGCCCGAATGCCCCGTTTGCTCCCAATTTAGTTGTGGCATCCATGGCCGCTGCCGCGTAGAATTCGCGATCAATCACGCTCAAATTGAAGGAGATACGCTAGATGGCGGACACCAGCGACATTCGCAACGGGCTGATCATGAACATGGAGGGACAGTATTGGTCCGTCCAGGAGTTCCAGCACGTCAAGCCCGGCAAGGGTGGCGCGTTCATTCGCACCAAGATCAAGAACCTGCTCACCGGCCAGGTGAAGGACATGACCTTCCGTTCCGGCGAGAAGATCACCGAGGTTCGGGTCGTTCGGCAGCCTTTTCAGTTCCTGTACAAGTCCGGCGACGTGTACCACGTCATGGACCGCACCTCGTACGAACAGCTCGAGCTTTCCGCATCGCTGATCGACGATGCCCGCTACTACCTCAAAGAGAACATGGACATCGACATCCTGATGGATGGAGAAAAGGTGCTCACCATCGAGCTCCCGAATTTTGTCGATCTCGAAGTGACCCGCGCCGATCCCGGCATCCGCGGCGATACCGCGCAGGGAGGATACAAATCCGCCACGCTGGAAACCGGGCTCGCGGTGCAGGTTCCGCTGTTCCTGAACGAGGGCGACACCGTGCGCATCGACACGCGCACCGGCAAGTACGTCACTCGCGTCTAGTGGTACCAGAGGTTCGCGGACACGGTTGCTCGACACGACCGGAGGTAGCATGAACAAACAGGAAATCGAAGAACTGATACGTCTCGTCGAAGAGAGCAAGATCACCGAGCTCGAGGTGTCGCAGGGTCGCACGCGCATCCGCATCTCGAAAAACGGTGTCGCGGTTCCCGTCACGCACGTCACGGCTGCGCCCGCGGCTCAGCCGCTTCAGGCCGCTGCGTCGAGGGAGGTGGAAGATAACGAAGACTCGTCTCCCGCCGACGACAAGCTGGCATCAAACTTGAAACAGATCAAGTCACCGATGGTCGGAACGGTTTACCGGGCGCCCGCTCCGGGCTCGGAACCGTTCATCGACATCGGACAGCCGGTAGCCGTCGGCCAGACCGTCTGCATCGTCGAAGCCATGAAGCTCATGAACGAAATCGGTTCTGACTTCAGCGGCGTCGTGCGGCGCGTACTGGTCGAGAACGGGCAGCCCGTCGAGTACGGCCAACCGCTGTTTCTTGTTGAAACAAAATAAGTTACGTGCTGGCGGAGGGCGCCGTTATGAACATCAAGCAGCTGCTCGAGAAAATGATCGAGCTGGGAGCGTCGGACCTTCACATCAAACCGGGCATCCCACCCGTGGTCCGCGTCAACGGCAAGCTCCAGCGCATGAATTTCCCCGCGCCGACGCCGCGCGAGATGGAAGAAGTCGCGCGCAAGATTCTCACTCCCCTCCAGCGGGAGAAGTTCGAAAGCACGCGCGAGGTGGATTTTGCATTCGGCGTGACCGGTCTTGCACGCTTTCGCGCCAACTTCTACGTCCAGCGCAGCTCCATCGTGATGGTCTTCCGTCACGTTCCCGTGAACATCAAGAAGGTCGACGAGCTCCTGTTGCCGCCGATCATTGCCGAGCTGGCGCTGCGCCCGCGCGGGTTGATTCTGGTGACCGGTACCGTCGGAAGCGGCAAGTCCACCACCATGGCCGCCATGATGCAGTGCATCAACCAGAGCCTGAACAACTCGATCATCACCATCGAGGACCCGATCGAGTTCCTGCACCGCGACGACAAGAGCATCGTGAACCAGCGCGAGGTGGGCAGCGACACCGCTTCGTTCAACGAAGCGCTGCGCCACATCCTGCGCCAGGATCCCAACTGCATCATGATCGGTGAGATTCGCGACGCCGAGACCATGGAGATCGCGCTCAAGGCCGCCGACACCGGTCACCTCGTGCTCTCCACGCTGCACACGGTGGACGCGCCGCAGACCATCAACCGCATCATTTCGTTCTTTCCGCCCCATCACCACCAGGAGATCCGCTATCTCCTCGCGTCGACACTCCAGGCCGTCATCTCGCAGCGCCTCGTGCGCCGCGCCGACGGTTCCGGACGCGTGCCCGCGGTGGAAGTGCTCGTCTCCACCGGGACGGTGCGCGAGTGCATCGTGAACCCGGACAAGACGGCGCTCCTGCACCAGGCCATGCGCGAGGGCGTCACCACGCACCAGATGCAGACCTTCGACCAGGCGCTGATGAAGCTCTACCAGGACGGCATCGTCACGCTCGACGACGCACTGCGCGCCAGCTCCAAGCCGCACGAACTGACGCTGCGCCTGAAAGGCATTCAGGCCACCAGCGACCAGTCGTGGAAAGGCTTCGAGGGCCAGCAGGCGGTGGAAGAGCCCGCCGGGACGAGCAAATTCTAGCTTTTACGGCGCTCCGGGGCCTGTGGTAGGTTAGGCCCCATGTTCAAAAAGATTCTCGTCGCGAACCGGGGCGAGATTGCGCTGCGCATCATGCGCGCGTGTCACGAGATGGGCATCCAGACCGTGGCCGTGCACAGTGAGGCGGATACCGAATCGCTGCATGTGCGCTTCGCCAACGAAGCCGTCTGCATCGGCCCCAACACCCCCGGCGAAAGCTACCTCAATTTCAACCGGATCATCTCCGCCGCCGAAATCACGAGCGCGGAGGCGATCCATCCCGGCTACGGCTTTCTCTCCGAACGCGCCGAATTTGCCGAAGCGGTGACCTCGTGCGGCATCGCGTGGATCGGTCCGTCGACCGACGCCATCGAGCGCATGGGGAACAAGTCGGTGGCCAAGGACATGATGAAAGCGGCCGGCGTGCCCGTCATTCCGGGCTCGGACGGTCCCGTTTCCGACGAGACGGCCGCAATTGCGGTGGCCGAGGAGATCGGCTACCCGGTCATCATCAAGGCCGCCTCGGGCG
This sequence comes from Candidatus Krumholzibacteriia bacterium, assembly GCA_035605755.1. Classification (GTDB taxonomy): domain Bacteria; phylum Krumholzibacteriota; class Krumholzibacteriia; order WVZY01; family JAKEHA01; genus JAKEHA01. The sequence continues at coordinate 7,038 of DATNGX010000514.1, read as the reverse complement.
GCGGTGGGCGCGGCATGCGCGTGGCGCGCGACAAGGACGACCTGGCCAACGCGCTTTTGATCGCGCGCGCCGAAGCGGAAACCGCGTTCGGCGATCCGTCGGTTTACATCGAGAAATATTTGCCCACTCCGCGTCACGTCGAGGTGCAGCTGCTCGGCGATTCCTACGGCACCGTGGTGCACCTGGGCGAACGCGAGTGCTCCATCCAGCGCCGCCACCAGAAGCTCATCGAAGAGTCACCGTGCGTGGCCCTCAAGCCCGCCGTGCGCGAGAAGCTGCTCACCACCGCGGTACAGGGTGCCCAGGCGATGAACTATTCATCGGCAGGAACGATGGAATTCCTGGTGCAGGGCGACGAATTCTATTTCATGGAGATGAACACGCGCATCCAGGTCGAGCATCCGGTCACGGAAATGGTGACGGGCCGCGATCTCATCAAGGAGATGATCGCGGTGGCGGCGGGACAGCCGCTCTCGTTCGCGCAGAAAGACGTGCGCTTCAACGGCCACTCCATCGAGTGCCGCATCAACGCCGAGGACCCCGAGCGCGACTTTGCGCCGTCGCCGGGCAAGGTTGGCTTCGTGCACATGCCGGGAGGCATGGGCGTGCGCGTGGACTCGCACGTGTACCAGGGCTATACCATCTCTCCATATTATGACTCGATGATCGCCAAGGTGATCTGTCACGGTCTGGACCGCGACGAAGCGGTTCGTCGCATGATTCGCGCGCTCGAGGAGTGCGTGGTGGACGGCGTGCACAGCACGATCGATTTCCAGCGCGCCATCCTGATGGAGCCGAGCTTTCAGCGCGCGGAGCTCAGCACGCGTTTCCTCGAAGGCTATCAGTGGGACGGAAAAACGCTGACGCTGGGCGGCGCGTTGGCGGCGAAGAGTTGATTGTGACGTGAGCGATCGCGCGCGACTTTTTTTGACAATTACGTTCCTGGCCGTGGGCGCATTTATCGCCGCCGGCCTGGGGACGGCGCACGGCTATGACTGGCCCTTTGATCGCGGCGCATCCTTGCGCGATGTCACCAACCGCACGGGTCCGTTCGGCTCGCTCTTGTCCTGGCTTGCGGTGCTCACCTTCGGCCGTGTCTTTTCCTGGCTGATTCCCATCACGCTCATCTCGCTCGGCGTTGCGGTCGCGCGCGACGCGGAAACTCCGGTGCGACGGCTGGCACTCAAAGCCGTTGCCGCCGCGGTCATGCTCAACGCGTTCTTCGCCATTGTTCCCCCCACGCGCGATGTCACGGCTCTCCACGGCGCGCCCGGTGACTGGGTGGCGGCGGGCCTGCGCAGCGTGTTCGGCGAGGTCGGCACCGCCATCGTGCTGGTGGCGGGCGTGCTTCTCATCGCACTGGGCGAGGCGCATCGCGCGCAGTGGGTGACATCCATTGCGCGCGCCGGCTCGGAGAAAATGGGAAATCTCCTGCGCGCGATGGGCGGGAGCATCGCGCAGCGGCGCGCGTTGGCGGCCGACTACATGAAGAGCGCCATTGAACGCTCGAAAAAGCCCGAGATAGCCGCCGCAGAAGAAGAAAGCGAACAGACACCGGTGGCGAAGGGGGCGGCCAGCGCGCAAGCGTGGGAGGAACCGGCGGCGGTGACCGCGCGAAAACGCCGGGAGCCCGAGCTCAACATTGCAGATGAATCGCGCCCCAAGGTTCGTGTCAAGAAAGCGGGCGAGGCCGGAAAGGGCAAGCCCATCACCGACGCCTCGCTGCCGCCGCTCTCCATTCTGGAAATGCCCAAAGACGGCGGGCCGACTTTTTCGCGCGACGATTTGAAGAACTGGACCGGCGTGCTGGAAGAGAAGCTCACGCAGTTCGGCGTGGAGGGAAAAATCACCTCGGTGCACCACGGACCCGTCGTCACCACGTTTGAATTCGAGCCGGCACCGGGCGTGCGTATCAAGGACATCGTGAGCCGCGCCGACGATCTCTCGCTTGCCATGCGCGCGCGCAGCCTGCGCATGATCGCACCCATCCCGGGCCGCGCCGCGGTCGGCATCGAAATTCCCAATCCCACCGGGCGCACGGTTTATCTCCAGGAAGTGCTGAGCAATCTGAGCGAGCAACAGCGGCTGAAGGGCGTCATGATCGGCCTGGGCGTCGACGTGGTGGGGAAGCCCTTCCTCATGAATCTGTGCGAGGCGCCGCACCTGTTGATCGCCGGCACCACCGGCTCCGGAAAGAGCGTCTGTCTCAATACGATTCTCGCCAGCATTCTGCTCCACTATCGTCCGAGCGACGTACAGCTCCTGCTCATCGATCCGAAAATGGTGGAGATGTCGCAGTACAACGGCATTCCGCACCTGCTGCACCCCGTCATCACCGACCCGAAGGAAGCCGCGCGCGTGCTCGAGTACCTGGTGGGTGAGATGGGACGGCGCAACGACCTCTTCCGCCGTCACGGTGTGCGCAACATCGACAGCTACAACGCCAAGATCGGCTTGATGAAGTCCGACGAGACCACGGCCGAGCGCCTCTCCTATATAGTGGTGGTCGTCGACGAGCTGGGCGATCTTGCGCTCGCGAAAGGCGTCGACATCGAGACCTTGCTCACGCGTCTGGCGCAGATGGCGCGCGCCGCCGGCATTCACATGGTGCTCGCCACCCAGCGCCCGTCCGTCGACGTCATCGTGGGCAAGACCAAGGCGAATTTCCCGACCCGCATCGCGTTTCGCGTGGCCACCAAGGTGGATTCGCGCACCATTCTCGACGTCATGGGCGCCGACAAATTGCTCGGCAAAGGTGATATGCTCTACCTCGATTCGCACCACCAGCAACCACTGCGCCTGCACGGCGCCTGGGTGTCGGAGCCGGAGATCGAGCAGATCATCGAGCACTGGAAGTCGTACCGCTTCGAGCAGTCATCCCTGAACCTCCACGAGGCGCGCGCCGGCGGAGCCGACGTGGACGGCGATCTCGACCCGCTCTTCGCCGACGCTCGTGGTGTCGTGGTGCAGTTCAAACAGGGTTCAACGTCGTTGCTCCAGCGCAAGCTTCACATCGGTTATTCGCGTGCCGCGCGCCTGCTCGACCAGCTCGAAGAGCAGGGCATCGTGGGACCGCCCGATGGCTCGAAGCCGCGCGAGGTTTATCAGACACAGTCTCCCGAGTAATTCTTACCCTTGCCTGCATGAAAGCCTACATCGTCACGCTCGGATGTCCGAAGAACCTCGTCGACAGCGAAGCCACTGCTTCGGTGCTGCGGCGGAGCGGTTGCGACGTCACCGGCGATCCCGCCGCCGCCGACGTGCTGCTGGTGGGTGCGTGCTCGTTTCTGGATTCGTCGTGGCGCGAAACGGTCGAGGAGACGCGCAAGCTCTCGCGCTACAAACGCGGTGCGAAGAAAAAGCGCCTGGTGCTGATGGGGTGTCTCCCGAAACATCGGGCCGAAAACCTCGAGTCCGATCTGCCCTGGGTCGATCATTTTCTTCCGACCGGCGCGCATGCGCGTCTCAAGGAAATGATGGATGCGTGGGAGCACGACACGCCGGTCGCACGCATGCTGGCACTCGGCGACGCCGACCGTTTTGCTGAATTCGAAACGCGCGAGTTGCTCACGGCGACTCACACCGCGTACGTGAAAGTGGCCGAAGGCTGCAACCGCAAGTGCACGTTCTGCGCGATTCCGCTGATTCGCGGCCGCCAGGTGTCGCGCAGCGCCGATTCCATCGTGCGCGAAGTGGACAATCTGGTGGCGCGCGGCGTCAAGGAAGTGACCTTGCTCGCGCAGGACATCATCACCTACCGCGACGGCTCCACGCGCTTTTCCGACCTGGTGAACCGCATCGCCGCCACCGGCGTGGACTGGGTGCGCATCTTCTACCTGCATCCGGCCGGTCTTGAAGTTCGCCACATCGAACCGCTTTTCGAACACCCGTCGGTGTGCCGCTACCTGGAGATGCCTGTGCAGCACTCGTCGTCGCGCATTCTCGAGCGCATGCAGCGCTCGTACGACCGGACGCACATTGAAAAACTGATGGCGGGTATTCGCAATGCGTTCCCCGATGTGGTGATTCGCTCCGAGGTGATCGTGGGGTTCCCGGGCGAAACCGACGCGGAATTCGATGAGCTCAAGGGTTTCCTGGGGGAATTCGCGTTTGATTCTTTGGGAGTGTTTCCTTATTCTCCGGAGCCGGGCACGCGGGCTCCTGAGTTGGACGGGCAATTGCATCCAGAATTGATTCGCGAGCGGGCGACGGAAGTGACAGAGCTGCAAGAAGCACTGTCGTTCGCAGCCCGGTCCCGTTTTCAGGGCGCCACCCTGCGCGTGCTCATCGACCGCGAGCTGGACGCGGACGAATCCGGGGCCGGCCACGCCGGCCGTTTCTACGGACAGGCCCCTGACATCGACGGAGAGGTGTTCGTCACCGGTGATGCGCGTCCCGGCGAATTCGCCGAGGTGCGTGTGACCGAAACCGACGTGTTCGATTTGAGCGGCGAGGTAATCCCTGTCCTCGGCGCGAAGGAGTAGTCAACGTGCGTCGTTCGACAAGCCAGGTCTGGTTGGGTGACCTTGTCAAAGCGGGGATCGTGTGTGCCGCGCTCGCGGCCATGGTGAGTGCGGTGGGTGTGCGCGCGGCGGAACAGACCGCGAGCAACATCGACCTCATGCAGAACCTGACCGCGGAAGTGGTCAAGGAGCTGCACGGAAAATTCGCGCCGTCCTTGAATGGACGCGCGGTGCAGCTCAAGCCTGCCAGCACGAGCGAAGACTATTATTTCGTTACCAACGTGTTTCGCGAAGAGCTGATGAAGCTCGGCCTCAAGGTCATCGAGCCGGCGCGACCGCTCTCGGCTCCCGTGACGCCGGCGCCGGCCACCGTGCAGGCGACACCGCCGGGAACCACGCAGCCCACGAATCCTGCGCAGAACACCACGCCGTCGACGGCGTGGAGCGGCACCTACACCCAGGCGCAGGCGCCGGACACGTCCGGTGTTGCGCACACGAGCGTGTCGGAGATGTATGTGCTCCAGTACCAGAATGTGGTGTTCAACGTGAAGTACCTGGACTCGCATCGCTCCTTCGTGATCGGCGGCAAGCGCGTGGAACGCAGCGCCGCGGTGCGCATCCAGGCGACCCTCACCGATCCCGCCGACGGTCGCGTGGTATGGGTGGGTGAAGCGGCGCGCGACAACAATGACGAAATCGACTACGGCCACGCGTCGCAGATCGAGCAGGGAGTTTATGCGTTCAACCGGCCGATCGTTCCCTCGGCCGGTTGGGGCAAGTACGTGGAGCCGGTGTTCGTCACCGGCATCATCGTCGGCCTGATCTACCTGTTCTTCTCCAACCAGAGTGACAACTGACGCCATCGGAGGTGCGGCCGTGCGGCGTTGCCTCGCGATTCTTTTGCTCGGCGCATTGGGCTGCGGATCCCGCGGTCCGGTGGCCGACATTCGCCATGCCTACGAGAAGGGCGACTACAGCGAAGCAGTGACGCTGGCTCGCCACGCCATCCGGAACGGCAAGGTCCCCGCCGACGTTCATTACTATTATGGAATGGCGCTGATCGCGCGCGGCCGCGACTCCGAAGGCTTTGCCGAAGTCGACACGGCCGTCGCCGCCAACCCGGGCCTCAAGACCGAAGCGGCCGCGGCGCTGCGCGAGTTCAGCGCGCGCGAGGGCGTGGGCCGCGATGAGGGCGCGCGGCGACTGCGCAAGGCGCACGAGCTGGATGCGAGCATCGATCTGGAGCGCGGGCGTTTCGCCGTGGCCGACACCTATTTCCAGGACCGCGATTTCCAGCGCGCCGCCGCACTGTACGAAGAAGCGGTGACGAAGTATTCCGACGCGCCCGAATGCGAGCGCGCCTACGCGCGGCTCTCCGAATGTTATCGCGCGCTCGGTGACGAGGAAAAAGCGCGCGCGGCGATGGAAACTCTGGTGAAGAAATATCCCCGCAGCGGTGAAGGGCAGGGTGCCGCCGCCAACTTGAACGAAATGATCTATCAGGATGCACAGCACCACATGGACGCGGGCGAGTTCGACGAAGCCATCGCCGCTGCCAGCGATGTCGTGGCGCGGGCGGACAACCGTTCGCTGCAGCAGAAGGCGCGCTTTCTCCTCGGCCAGGCCTATGAAGGCAAGGGCGACCGCGCCGCCGCGTACGAGGCCTACCGCGATGTCATTCGAAATGATCGCGGCGACTCGGGACAGATCGTCGAAAGGGCACGCACCCGCATCGAGGCGCTGCAGGAGGCGGGTCTGAAGTGAAGCGCACGCTGGTCTGGGTCGTGCTCGGGCTCGTGTTGAGCTCGTGCGCGGGCGGCGTATCGAAGGTTCCGGCCACGCCGGAAGCGGTGCTCAAGCGCGCCGACGAATATTTCAACAAGGGCAAGGACATGCAGGCCGTGGCCCTGTACCAGAAATTTCTCGAGAGCTACGTTGGCCACGAGCGCGCGGATTATGCACAGTACAAGCTCGCGGAGAGCTACCTGCATGGAGAGCAGTACGAGCTCGCTGCCGTCGAGTACCAGGTATTGATCACGAACTACGGTTACAGCGAATGGGTGGACGACGCGATCTATCAGACCGGCGTGTGCTACTGGAAAGAGGCAGCGCGGGCGGAGCGCGACCAGCAGAAAGCACTGGATGCGCTCTCGCGCTTCACCCAGTTTCTCACCACCTATCCGGACAATCCGCGCGTACCGGCCGCGAAAGAGTGTGTGCGCCAGATCAACGAGCGCCTGGCACTCAAGTCCCTGGAGTCGGCGCGCTGGTACTACCGCCGCAAGGAGCCCAAGGCGGCTCTGGTGTACTGCGAGAAGGTGATCAACAACTATCCCGACAACAAGCACTGGGAAGAGGCCATGTTCCTCAAGGGCGTGATTCTCATCGATCGTGCGCAGGACCAGGAAGCCATCGAACAGTTCACCAGATTGATCGAAGCAACCAAAGATCCGGGAATGAAGCGCGACGCCGAAGCCCAGATCAAGAAGGCGCGTGCACACGCGCCGGCGCCGCCCGCGCCCGCCGCGCAAACGCCGCCGCCGTCGCAGGTACCACGATGAGCGACGACCCGGCT
>DATNGX010000513.1:0-2420 GCA_035605755.1 Candidatus Krumholzibacteriia bacterium | reverse complement strand
CACGAGCTTCGGGTCCACGGCCTGCACGAAGGCGGTCTCGTTCCAGCCCGCGTGGCCGCCATCCTGTTTGAACACCTCCAGCGTCACATCGGAACAGTAGCTCCACCAGTTGATGACGAGGGTGCGAACGTGCGCTTCGCGACCGACGTCGGCCGCCACCGCGTTGAGCACCGCCGTCTGCGGGCCGCCGTGTCCGTTCACCACGATGATGTTCTTGAAACCGTTCTTGGCCAGCCCCGCCAGCACGTCGTGCAGATAGGCGCGGTACGCCGCTTCCGTGATGGAGAACGACCCCGCGTACGCATCCATCGCACCCGTCATTCCATACGGAACGATCGGCGCCACCATCGCGTTCACGCCGGGCGCAATCTGTTTTGCGATCGCAACCGGCGCGGTGATGTCGGCGCCGTTGTTGATCACACCGTGCGGCTCGAGTGTTCCGGTGGGCAGGATCACCGTGTTGACCTTCGACGGCACGAGCTCCTTGAGCTCCATCCAGTTGATGTCGGAGAGGTCGCGTGTCGAAGGAGAGTCGGCGGAGTTGGCGGCGAGGAAGAGTCCGAGCAACAGAGCGGAAGCGTTCATGTTTCCCTCCTGGAGAACGGCGGTGGTCAGCCTCCCGGCGATGATACCGTTTCGGCGGGGTGGGCGTGCGGGATCTTGGCGCCATGGCGCACCGCGCGCACGACAAGTCCCGCACCGACCAGGACGAGCAGCGCCGAGCACAGAAACGCGGCGCCCGGAAGGTGAATCGAGAATGCGCCGGCGCTGAACATGCCGAAGAGGTGTGTCATGAGCGGCGGGCCGATCACGCTCGCCAGGCTGAAGAGACTTCCCACCGCGCCCTGGAGCTCGCCCTGGGCGTTGGCCGGCACCTGCCCCGACATGATGGAATTGAGCGACGGGTACACCATCCCCGCGCCCAACCATGCCGCGAGCCACGCGTACATCATCCAGCCGTGCGACGCGAACGCGAGCCCGGCGTAGCCGATGGCGCCGCACGTCATGCCGAGCATGGCGCTGCGCTTCTCATTGATGCGCGGAATCAGGGTGCGCGTGAGCAGGCCCTGGCTCACCGCGATGATGACACCGACGAACGCCAGCGACGCGCCCACCTGGGCTTCGGTCCAGTGAAAGCGAAAGATGGTGTAGTAGGCCCACGTGCTCGGGAAGGACTGGTTCGCCAACTGCCACAGAAAGAGCGCACCGGCGAGCGCCATCACGAGCGGGTACTTGCGAATGTGCAACAGTGCCCCCACCGGATTGGCGCGCTTGATGTCGAAGGCGCGACGCCGGTCCTTGGGAAGCGACTCCGGGAGTGCAAAGTACCCCCACAGCGTGTTGGCGAGCGCGAGCCCCGCCGCCACGAAGAACGGAACGCGCGGGCCGACCCCGCCCAGCAGACCGCCCAGTGCCGGTCCAATGATGAATCCGAGACCAAAAGCCAGGCCGACAAGTCCGAAGTTCTGCGCGCGCTTTTCCGGCGGCGTGATGTCGGCGAGGTATGCGTACGCGGGAATGAACGACGCGCCCGCCATTCCGGAAAGCGTGCGTCCCACGAACAGCCACGTGATGCTGGGCGCAAAGCCCATGATGAGGTAATCCACGCCCAGAGCGGCAAGCGCGAACAGAATCACCGGCCGCCGGCCGGTGCGATCGCTCAAGTTGCCCAGCACCGGCGCACAGAAGAATTGCATCACCGCGTACGAGAACGCGAGCCAACCGCCGTAGATGGCGGCGCGCGAGAGACCCTCGCCCGTCAGATCCATCACCAGGCGCGGGATCACCGGGATGATGATGCCCAGCCCGATGATGTCGATCAGGACCACCGAGAAGACAAAAAAGACGGAAGACTTCCGGGCCGGAGCGGCAGTGGTCATGAGCTACTTCACGCGCCGATACGGAAACTGGATGCGTTTCGTCTTGCCGTCCTTGCCGGGCCCTTCGATCCACGCGAGCAACGAATCATCGCTCACCAGCTCGTACGCGACGCGTTGCGGAAAGTCGTGCGCAAGATTCTCGAACACGACACTCTTCTCGCCGATCTTGATGGAATGAAACACGGCCGGCCGCTGCCCCATCGGGTGGGCTTCATACACCAGAACCGATCCCATCTCGCGAATGTAGACCGACTCGGCGTCGATGAGACTGTCGCCCATCAGCGTGACGCCCATGGATGACATGGTATCTCCCACCAGGCGCCAGTCCTCGTTCACACGCACGGTGGTTGTGCCCTGACGCTTCGCTTCGCTGACGCTGTCCCATCGTCCCACCAGCCATTGCAGCTGCGTGATCTTCGGGTTGGCGGCGAATACGAGATGCGCGGCGAGAGCGACGCTGCAGAAAGCAAAAAGAGCGAGAATATGTCGAGCGCGCATGCGCTCAGGATAGCATTCGCTCGATGGCTGCTTCGATGTGAA
>DATNGX010000512.1:0-11255 GCA_035605755.1 Candidatus Krumholzibacteriia bacterium | reverse complement strand
GTGGCGACGTGCACGAGATCATCGGTCCTCTCGTGGCCATGGAGCGCGAGGGGCTGGAGCGCTTCACGCGCATGACCGGCGATCTCGTCATCGCCATGATGGAATGCCCGCCGGTGATCGTGGCTGCCATCGATGGCGTGTGTGCCGGCGCGGGGGCTGCCATCGCCATGGCGAGCGACATGCGCGTGGGAACCGCGGCGAGCCGGGTGGCATTTCTGTTTGTGCGCGTGGGGCTGGCCGGTTGCGACATGGGAGCGTGCTCGATTTTGCCGCGCATCATCGGCCAGGGACGCGCGGCGGAGCTGCTCTACACCGGGCGTGTGATGGAGGGGGCGGAAGCGCATCAATGGGGATTTTTCAATCATCTCTGCGCAGGCGACGAGCTCGACGCACACGCCCATGATCTCGCACGCGCTATCGCGCGGGGGCCTTTTCTCGCGCACCGTGCCACCAAGCGCCAGCTGCTTCTCGAATGGGACATGGGCGTGCGCGATGCCATCGCGGCGGAAGCGCGCGTGCAGGCGGAGCTCATGCAGACGCGCGACTTCCGTCGTGCCTACGAGGCGTTCACGAAGCGCGAGACTCCGCGCTTCGAAGGAGACTGAGTGTCGAATCATCTCGAATGGCCGTTTTTCGAGCCGGCCCACCGCGCGCTCGCGCGCGAAGCGTCCGCCTGGTTGGAATCCGGACTGGCCCCGATCTACGCGCTCGACAATACGGATGCGCAGTGTCGTGCGTTGGTCGCCGCCATGGGGAACGCCGGCTTCCTGCGCCGCGCCATCGCGACACGCGACGGCGAGGTGGTGGACGTACGCGCGGCGTGTGTGCTGCGCGAGGTGTTCGCGTACGAGTGGGGACTGGCCGATTTTGCATACGCGATGCAGGGGCTGGGCTCCGGTCCCATCTCGCTCCATGGGTCGGCGGAGCAGCGCGAGCGCTACGCGGCGCGTGCCGCCTCCGGCCAGGCCATTGCCGCATTTGCGATCTCGGAGACAAATGCCGGGTCCGATTTGGGTGCGATGGAAACGCGTGCGCATAAGGACGGCAACGACTATGTGATCGATGGCGAAAAGACCTGGATCTCGAACGCGGGGCTGGCCGACTTCTACGTCGTTTTTGCGCGCACCGCCGACACGGCGTCGCGCCACATCAGTGCCTTCATCGTGGAGGCCGGCAATCCCGGACTCAATGTGGCGGAGCGTATCGAGGTTTCGTCGCCGCATCCTCTGGGCACGATTCGATTCTCATCGTGCCGCGTGCCGGAATCGGCGCGCATCGGTGAAGAAGGGCGCGGCATGGGGATCGCGCTGGCAACGCTCGACACGTTCCGGCCCACGGTGGGAGCCGCCGCGCTCGGGTTTGCGCGGCGCGCACTGGCAGAGGCACTCCGGCATGCCAGAGATCGGCGCGCCTTCGGCGGCACGCTGGCTGACCTCGACGCCGTGCGCCAGAAGCTGGGGCGCATGGCGCTGTCCGTGGATGCCAGTGCGCTCCTGGTTTATCGCGCGGCATGGAAGAAGGACACCACCGGCGCGCGCATCGCGTCCGAGGCGGCGATGGCGAAGAGCTTCGCCACCGAGAGTGCGCAGCGCGTCATCGACGACGCCGTGCAGATACTGGGCGCGCGCGGCGTCGTGCGCGGAGCCGTGGTGGAGGAACTGTACCGGGAGATTCGACCGCTTCGCATTTACGAAGGCGCAACCGAGATCCAGCACCTGATCATTGCGCGCGAGCTGCTCGCCGGCGAGGAAGGTTCATGATGAAGAAGCTCGAACCTGAGGGTTGGAAAGCACCGTCGGGTTACGCCAACGGGATCGAGGCCGAGGGTCGTTTCGTGTTTGTGGCCGGCCAGGTGGGTTGGGGAGCGGACGGAAGGATGGTCGCGCCCGATCTGGCGGCGCAAACGCGCCAGGCGCTGCGCAACATCGCGAGCGTGCTGGCGTGCGCCAACGCCAACGTCAATCACATCGCACGCATGACGTGGTACGTGGTCGACATCGACGAATACCGTCGCGAGCGTCGCGCGATCGGCGAAGCGTATCGCGAAATCATGGGAGATCATTATCCCGCCATGACGCTGGTGCAGGTGGCCGGCCTGGCCGAGCCCGACGCGCGTGTCGAGATCGAGGCCACGGCGGTGATACCCGCGCGATAGCGCGGAACAAAAGCGTTATGAGGCCGATTTTTCCCGACACGCTCAATCTCGCCCAGTACTTTCTTTTCGACCGGCTCGATGAAGGGCTGGGTGGAAAGAGCGCTGTTGAATACGGTGACCATTCCTACACGTACGCAGCGGTGGCTGCACGCAGTCGATCCCTTGCACTCTACTGGAAGGATCTCGGCCTCGCCCCCGAGTCGCGCGTCTATGTCGTGCTGCCGGATTCGCCGCCGTTTGCATGGGCGTTCTTCGGAGCGCTGGCGGCCGGCAGCGTGGTGGCGATGGGAAATCCGCTCTCGCCGCGTGACGATCTCGCTTATGTCGTGAGCTATGTGCGCGCGGGCGCACTCGTCACCACACCCGCGGTCGCTCGCGATCTCGCGCCGGCCCTGCGTGACGCATACTGGCTCAAGTCGCTCCTTCTGGTTCCGGACACCGCCACCGGAGACGATCCGGAAGGCGCGTGCGAGGTTCCTGACGAAGTGCGCGGCGCACACTTCGCCGCCGCGCGTCTGTCGGATATCTGCTCCGCCACACCAAACGGCGCGCTTCCGCATCTCCACCGTGACGCGCCGGCGATATGGCTCTTCACATCGGGATCGACGGGACGTCCGAAGGCGGCGATGCACACGCACCGCGACTTCGCATACAACACCGAAGTGTACGCAAAGGGAACCGTGGGATATGCGCGCAATGACCGCACGGTGAGCGTGCCCGGGCTCTTCTTTGGTTATGCGACGGGCACCAACCTGATGTTCCCGTTCGCGGTGGGCGCGACCACCTGTCTGTTCTCGGAGCGTCCCACGCCGGAGACGCTGGCCTCCGCGATTGCGCGCTATCGTCCCACCATCGTCACCAATGTGCCCACCATGATGGCGAAGCTCCTCGATCATGACGACGCGCTGCGTGCACGCGGTGAACCGCCGCTCGACTTCTCGTGTGTCCGCTTTCATCTTTCCGCCGGCGAGGCGCTGCCGCCGCCTTTGCTCACGCGCTTCACCGAACGGTTTCACACCGACGTGTACGACGGCATCGGCTCCGCGGAGATGTTCCACATCTATGCCAGCAACCGTCCCGGCGACGTGATGCCGGGCTCTCTGGGGCGCGTGGTGGACGGCTACGACATTCGCATCCTGCCCACCGATGCGACGGAAGCCGGCGCAGGCGAAGTGCCGCGCGGCGAGAACGGCGTCATGTGGGTGCGCGGCGACAGCGTGGCGCTGGGCTATCACCTCGATCGCGAGCGCAGCTGGGAGACCTTTCACGGGCATTGGTGCCGCACGGGCGATCTGTTCCGCATGGACGCGGACGGGTATCTCTGGTTCTCCGGCCGCGCCGACAGTCTGTTCAAAGTCGGCGGCGTGTTCGTGGCACCGCTCGAGATCGAAGAATGTTTGTGCGACCACGAAGCGGTGGCCATGGCAGCCGTCATCCCGGCCGAGGAAGCGGGGCTTGTGAAGCCCAAGGCGTTCATCGTGTGCCGGGAAGGAACGCTGCCTTCCGACGTGACGGCGCTTCGCGCCGCTCTCCAGGAGCACGTGAAGTCGCGCCTCTCGAAACACAAGTATCCGCGCTGGGTGGTGTTCGTCGACGAGCTTCCCAAAAACGATCGCGGCAAGGTCGATCGCAAGACCCTCATCGACCGCGAAAAGGCAGGCGAGAATCCGTGGCAATGAGCCCGTATCAATTCCGCGCGGCGTGGATGACGAGTGAAGAGCTGGCGGAAGCCCTCGCGGGTCCGCAGCCGGTGGCGATCATGATCGCCGTGGGGGCGATTGAGCCCCATGGTCCCCATCTTCCTCTGGATACGGACTTGATCATATCGCGGGCCGCATGCGAGCGCGCGATCGCGCGCTTGTCCGGCGTGCGCGGGCTCACCGCGCCCGACGTGGCCTACGGCGTCACCGATTGTGCCAGCGGATTCGCGGGTGCCGTCGGTGTGGGCGCGCGCGCGTTGTCATCCTATCTGCACGATGTGATCGATGCATGGCTCGAGAACAGCGCCGCGCACGTGTGCCTGGTGAGCAACCACCTGGAGCCCGCGCACGAAGAAACCGTGCGTGCCGCGGTGGCGCGCTTTCCGGCCGTCCGCTGCAGTGCCGCGACACCGCTGGCCAAACGCTGGGCGCGCACGCTCGATGACGAGTTCAAGCGCGGCGCGTGTCACGCGGGGGAATATGAAACCTCGATCGTGATGGCGGCGGATCCGGAGGCGGTGCGTACAGCGCTCGTCGCCGGGCTTCCCGATGTGGATGTGAGTCTGTCCGAAATGCTGCGCGCGGGAAAGAAAACCTTCGTCGAGATGGGACTCGATCGCGCCTATGCGGGCTCGCCCTCGCGCGCCAGCGTTGCGCACGGAAACGAAATGCTCGACCGTCTCGCCGCCATGGTGGCGGGGGAGATTCTTGCCGCCATGGGACTCGCCGGCGACGCTACTTGAGAAGCACCATTTTCTGCGTCTGCGGCGCACCGTGCGCGGTGCTGAGCTTCACCACATAGACTCCCGATGCGACGCGCGTACCGCGCGCGTCGTCTCCGTGCCATATGGTTTCGTTGGCGCCCGCCGGCATCACGCCGTTGACGAGAGTCTTCACCACCCGTCCGGCCATGTCATACACGGTGAGTGTCACGCGCTGCGCGCCCGCGAGCTCGTAGCGAATGCTCGCGGAAGGATTGAACGGATTGGGGTGCACGGGGAACAGGCGCGTGAGAGCCGGCGCTGCGCCCGCCGCCGTCGGCACGGTGTAATAGACGGTGAGCGCGGGACGCACCGATGGTGTCGCATTCTGGCGCGAGCCGAATGCCTTGGCCGTCGAGGCCACAGATTCGTTGCCAATCACTTCCCACCCGAAATTCTGCGCGGAATTGGCGAGCCAGAAGGCCACGTCGGCGTTGAGCCCTCCCGAGCGCCAGGCATACGTGCCGATGGAGAGCACGCTGCGGCTTGCGCTCGCCGCACTGAAGTCGCCGCCCGGTGTGGACCACAATGCAGCCGGCGCAAGATAGAACCGCTGCGTCCACGTGGCGTCGCCGGGTGTCGCGTTGCCACCCCCGCCTTCACCCATGGCGCCGAGCGACGTGCCCTCGCCCCAATCGGCGAGCAGACGGTGGAGCGTGACCGCCACCGGCGTTCCGTGTGTCTGCACAACCGTCAGCTGGACCACCACGCTGTCGACGATCGCATTGGCGGCAATCGCGCTGAGATCGAACCGGATCAGTGCGCGACGGGGCGCGCCGGCGCCGTTCTCGCCCGCGAACACGCGCGTACCGGCGCCGTTACTGAGCGTCCCGCTTTCGGAGTAGATGGTGTTGTCTTTGCCGGGATTGAGCGTGATGGATGCGCTGCGCGCCGCGAGGGGGAGAACTGTCGCGGCCAACATCGGCAGCGTGAACGCGAGAAGTCGTTTCATGTGAGCCTGCCTTCCGTCAATTCGCGCCAATGCAGGTGGGAGCCCCATGCATAGTACAACCCGGTGAGGGTGATGGGAAGGAACTGCGTGACGTGATAGACGGCGGAGAAGGCGAGGGCGTTGGCGCGGTCGATGCCATAGACGCCGAGCGCCACCACGCACGCGTACTGCAGGGTGCCCAGAAAGGCCGGCGCCGAGGGAATCATCGAGCCCAGCGACACGAGCACGATGACCATGAGGCTGGCCATGATGGGAAGCTCGAGCCGGAACGCGACCAGGCAGCACCATACGGCGAGCACCGCGCATCCCCACACCGCGACGGACAGGAGTGCGATGGGCAGCGACGCCTTCGGTTTCGTCACCACGCCCAGGCCGACCACGAATGCATCGGCGGAGTCGTGCATGCGACGCTGCGTGTCGGGCGGCAGCGGGCGCACGACGCGTGCGATCAGCAGGCGGAAGCGTTCGCGCCAGCGCACCATCGCAAACAAGAGCGCGAAGAGCGCGACATTGAACACCACCAGAACCTCCGCGCTGCGCGCGAGCCACTCCGGTCCGGAGATGCGCACCATGCAGAACCAGAGCAACAGAATCAGGACGAACACGTCCACCACGCGCTCGTAAACGATGGTTGCAAACGACGCCGAGCGGCTCACGTTCTGCGAGCGGCCGATCACGAACGCGCGCACCAGCTCGCCCAGGCGGGCGGGCAGAAGGTTGTTCACCATGAACGCAATCGCGGTCGCGGCCCACAGCGGGCGAATGCCGCATTGCTTGACCGGCGCCATCATGTATTTCCAGCGGATGGAGCGGCTGAAATGACCGAGCATGGTGAAGACCACGGCGGGGATGAGAAAGATCCAGCGCGTCCGGGAGAGCGCGTGCCCGAACTGCGACCAGTCGATGCCGCGCGCGGCGAGCCACAGAAAGACGGCACTCGAGACGATGCCGATGAAAAGCTTCTTCTTCATGAGGCTCCGGCACCCGCGCGATTGACCGACGCCCAGCGTTCGTGCACGGCGCGCGGCGCTTGCACCGTGGGTGCGGCCACAAAGCGCTCATGCCACAGCTGGAAGCACAACAGGCCCCAGATCGCAAAGCTGTGATCGGCGCTGCGCGCGGCGTGCTGGTCGAGGAGTGCCGTCACCGCTTCGGGCCGGAAGAATCCCGCCGCCGTGATGCGTTCCGGTGCCAGCACCTGGCGCGCCGTGTGTCCCAGCTCGCCGTGGAGCCATGCGCCCACCGGCACGTTGAACCCGGCCTTCTTGCGCTCGAGAATCTCGCGCGGGAGAATTCCTGCGAGTGCCTTCTTCAGAATGTACTTCTGCTTGCGGTCGCGGAACTTGATCGACGACGGAATGCGCGCGGCCAGCTCCATGAGCTCGTGGTCGAGGAAGGGGCTGCGCGCCTCCAGGCCGTTGGCCATCGACATGCGGTCGACCTTGGCGAGCATGTCGGCGGGAAGATAGAAGCGCGTATCGGCGTAAAGCATGCGCGAGAGCGGATCGTCGGTGCCGGAGCGGCGGAAGTGCTCGCGGTAGAGCTCGCTGGTGGGGCGCGCCGATACCCGGGCGCGAAAGGCGTCCGTGTAGAGTGTGCGCTTGGCGCTCTCGGAAAGGATGGCGCGCCACCAGAAGTGGGCGTCTTCCGCGTCGAGCTCGGCGCCGCTCACGAACCGCCGCGCCTTGTAGTCGAAGCTGACCTTTCCCGTCGATACCGGCAGCGCGTTGACCATGCGGCGCACCAGCGAGCGGCGCACGAAGGCGGGCACGCGCCGGTAGAGCTCGCGCACGAACCACGCGTTGTACGTGGGATAGCCCGCGAAGGCTTCGTCGCCGCCGTCGCCGGTCAGCACCATGGTGACGTGCTCGCGTGCAAATTTGGAAACCAGGTAGACGGGAATCATGGACGAATCGGCGAGCGGATCGTCGGCGTACCAGATGAGCGAGTCGAGCATCTGCGTCACATCGACGGTGGCGACACGGCTGCGATGCTCGGTGTGGAAGAGCGCGCCCACCTGCGCCGCGTACCCGGCCTCGCTGAACGATTTCTCTTCGAAATCGATGGCGAAGGTTTTGACCGGCTCTTTCATGGCACCGGCCATGAATGCCACCACGGCGCTGGAGTCGACACCGCCCGAGAGAAATGCACCGAAGGGAACATCACTCACCAGACGAATGCGCGTGGCCTCGTCGAGCTTGTCGCGCACGCGGCGCGCCCATTCGTCCTCGCTCACACCGGCTTCGGGTTCGAATTTCAAATCCCAGTAGGGACGCACGTGGACGCCGGAAGCGTCGCACACCAGAAGCTCTCCCGGCCCCAGCTGCCGGATGCCGCGCAGCATGGTGAGCGGCGCCGGCACATAATTGAGGGACAGATAGTGGTGCAGGGTGTCGGGGTCGACTTCGCGTTTTATCAACGGATGCTGCAGGATGGCTTTGATCTCGCTCGCGAACACGAGCGCGCCGCCGGTGTCGGCGTAGTAGAGCGGCTTCACGCCGAGACGATCCCGCGCCACCAGAAGCCGCGAGCGTTGCGAGTCCCACAGCGCCAGCGCGAACATGCCGCGCAGCTTCTCCGGCATGCGGTCGCCCTCGTCCTCATATAGATGGAGCATGGGCTCGATGTCGCCGCTGGTGGTGAAGCGGCGGCCGGCGAGGCGCTTCTTGATGTCGCGAAAGTTGTAGATCTCGCCGTTACAGACGATGACGCGCGAACGGTCCTCGCTGTAGATGGGCTGCTGGCCGCTGTCGAGATCGATGATGGCGAGCCGCCGCATGCCCAGCGCCACGGGGCCCTCGACATGATGCCCGGCGTCGTCGGGACCGCGGTGCGTGAGCACGTCGGTCATGGCGCGCAGAACGGTCGCATCGGCGCGAGCGCCGTCAGCGTAGTGGAAGATGCCGCAGATACCGCACACGAAGGATCAGTGCCGTTCGGAGTAGCGACGTTCGCGGCGCATGGAGGCCACCTGGTCCGCGAGCAGGCCGAAGAAGAAGATAATCACGGAAGATACCAGAAGGAAGAGCGATGCGGTCGAGAGTCCGCCGCCGTACTTGATGTAGTACGCGCCGCGCAGCACGCCGGCCAGGAAGAACACCACGGCCACGGGTCCGAAGACGCGAAATGGATCGAGCAATGTGGTCAGCCGCACGATGAGGAGCGCGGTATCCAGGCCGTCCTTGATGGGTTTGACCGTACTCGTGCCGATGCGCTTTTTGACCGTCACGGGCACGAACTTCACATCGTGGCCTTCCTTGAGCAGCACCATGGTCGTCGTCGTCGACGCGGAGAACCCGTTGGGCAGGAGGTGCAGATAGTCGAGCAGCACATCGCGGCGGATGGCGCGCAGCCCGCAGTTCAAATCGGGAATCCTGGTGCGCGTGAGATAATTCGCGAGCCAGCCCAGGAGCTTCTTGCCGCCGCGACGCGAGAAGGGAGCGTTCGACCCCCGCGTGCGGGCGCCCAGCACCGCATCGAGGTCACCCAGCTCGGTGACCATGCGGTCGATGTCGGCCGGATCGAACTGGTTGTCGGCGTCGTAGAAGAGCACGACGTCGCCGCGTGCCGCCAGCGTGCCCGACTTGAGCGACGCCCCGTAACCTCGGTTGCGGCGGTGATTGACGACCTGCACCGCGCGCGATGCGGCTTCGGCCGCGGTGTTGTCGCGCGAGCCGTCGTTGACAACGATGATCTGATAGCGCCGCGACGACGTGGAGACCGCGGCCGCGACCGCATCCAGCGTGGTGCCGATGGCTTTCTCTTCGTTGTACGCCGGAATCACGATGGAGACATCGTGTGCGGCAGTGTCAAAGTCCCGATTCACGGATCAACTCCTCCGGCGAAAGATGATCGGTCATACCCGCCGCGCGTGCACGGCAGGCCTGCGTGTCGACGCGCACCACTCTGAAGTTGTCGTCCTTGTAGACGGTCTGAAAGAGCTCGGGATTGGCGACGATGGCCGCATCGGTGCGCCAGTGTTCGGGACGCACGATCGCGTACACAGGCTCGTCGAACCCGCCCAGAACCGCGAGCGCGGTCGCGTCCAGTTTCCCCGGCGCATAGAGTGCACGGCACATGTGCGCGCGTCGAGACATTTCCAGCCGCGGATATCCCCACATGCCGGCATAGGGCGCCCAGCCAAAGATGTAGCGCCGCGGCACCGTCACCAGAAACACCACGCGTTCGTCGTCGATCATGAGCGCGTTGCGGGGCGTGTTGTCCTTGAGCCAGACCGAGATTCTCGCCTCGGGCGCGGTCATGGTCGCCTCATCCTGCGTCGCGAAACAGGCCGCAAACGCGAGCGCGTTGACGGGAAGCATGCATGCCACCGTGAGCGCCACGACCCAACGGCGCGCTCGTCCGCCCGTTTCCAGCCACAGATCGGTCAGCGCGATCCCCGCCACGATCGAGAGCGGCAGGAACACGAGAAAGCCGAGCTTGTCGTACGTGTTGGGGCCGGGCAGCACGATGAGAAGACAGAACGCCGTCACTGAAAGCGCGCCCAGCACAAAGAAGCGCGACGCCACGGTGCGTTCACGAAGGAGCGGCCGGCGCGCCAGAGCCAGAAACAGCGCGAACGAACAGGTGATGAAGATGCCTCCCGTTTTCATGAGCGAGACGCCGAAGGGAAACACCTGCTCCTTCTCCTTGAGGTGCATGACTCCGTAGATGTAGGGCGTCATGGCGAAAAAGCACACCAGTGACACACCCAGCAGGACGAGCGCTGCGCGCACGGGAAAAGCGCCGTCACGCCGGAATGAAATCCAGGCCAGAATCACCCCGCCGAACACGCCCACCAGCATGACAAACCCAACCAGGCTGTGAAAGCCGAGCATGCCCACGAGGGCCACGGCGAACAGCGCCAGAGACGCGGGGCGGCGGGTGCGCATGAATTCGGAGGCGCCGTACCAGCCCGCCACCATGAACGTGAGCGCGAGGCCGAACGCGGTCGCGACCATGAATTTGTCGAGAAAGAATTCCTCGTTGTAGTAGATGTTCATGAAGCCGCAGGCCTGGTCGTAATTGAAGGGCACGATGGAGTAGGTGCGCTTGATCTCGGCCCACCCGCGCACGTCGCCCATCAACGCCTTCACGAGCTTCACGGGCAGGAACACCCAGAACGCGCCGTTGAATCCGAGCAGCATCATGGCCGTGGCACCGAGGCGGTAGGCGAGCCGCTGCCGGAACACGCCGCACAACTGCCATGCGCACACACCCAGGCCGAGCAGCGCCTGAATATTGACGAGCGTCATGACGCGGAACGGGTCGATGTCGAGACCGCGCGAGAGCACCAGCACCAGAACGTGGTAGAACCACATGTACTGCAGCGGCATGCCGACGAAGTACGGATCCTGCGGCGGAATTCCGAAATCTGAAATCTGGGCGACGACGGCGGCGTGGAACCACGCGTCGGAGCGAACCCGCCACCACGCATGCGTCATGGGCAACAGCGCTGTCAGGACCACGAGCGCGAGCAGCAGCGCACCCAGCCAGTAGAGTGACCGGCGGTCGGGGAGCGCGATTTTTTTGCGCAGCGTGGCGTATGCGATCCCGGCGGCTGCAATGGCGAGCGCGGAGATCGCGCCGGAGATCATGATCACCGGCACGTGCAGGGCGAGGCCGGCGATCCCCAGCACGGTCGTGACAATCGGGGAAAGGACGAGCGCGCACAGCACCAGCACGGA
>DATNGX010000511.1:0-7906 GCA_035605755.1 Candidatus Krumholzibacteriia bacterium | reverse complement strand
GACTCGATCATCGCCAGCGTCATGATGCAAACCTCCCGGCCACGCAGGTAGTCCCACGCCTCGGGATAGCGCCTGCAACAACGGGCGGCCTGGATCCGGCGCCCGGCCTGTGACGAGGAATACTGGATCTTGCGCACGCAGTAATCGAACACCGAGCTGTAGCCCAGATCGAGGTACGACTTGCGCCGTTCCAGGTCGTTGATGAAATGAAGCATCTTCATGGTCGACGAATGCTCGACCGATGCCGTCAACTCGAACTGATGGTGAAACTCTGCATCATCCAGCTTGCGAAGCAGAGCCGGCAGAACTTGATCTTCGTGGTGTGTCACAGCAGAACCTCCCGGTTTGATTGGCGGAGGAGTGAAATGCTGTGCGTAATATATCAGCGTGATTTGCGACAGTACGAGTTCGCCACGCATGCGACGAAAGCCATCGCGATATCAAAAATATTGCAAGTTGAATCGAAACGCGATTCAGCGCAAGAACGCGAAGCGTGAAGCAGGTTTCTGAGTAGGGGGCGACGCCTCAAAAAACCAACGCAAAAAGTCGTCAACGACAAAAATAGAAATGGTGCAAAAAAAATGCGGGTGAAGGAAAAAGCGCGAGCAGTCAGGAGCATTGCGAGCGCTGGAAGAAGAAGCGCGAACAGAAGAATCGCGAGCGGCAGAAGTAGAAGTGCGCGAGAAGAAGAAGCGCGAGCGAGCGTTAGAAACGCTGGCTCAGCGTGATGTGCAGGGGCAGCGTGCCGTTCGAGGTCACGGTGGCGTTGGACGTCCAGGTGAAATAGCCGTCCTTCTTGAGCATGAGCGTGTGGGTTCCGGCCGCGACGTTGATCGGGTGCATGATCGGCGTCACTCCCATGAGCTCTCCATCCACATAGAACTCGGCGCCTTCGGTGGTGGCGAGACTGATGATTCCCATCTCTTTGCGGAGCGAAATATGGCGCTGCGACATCTCGTCGGGTGTCACACGCATGCTTTCCAGATACGACTCGTGTCCGGCCGCGCGGCATTCAATTGAGAGCAGTCCCACCGGTAGTGTCAGGCGCAACGTCGGCGCGGCATCACCGCGATAAATCCCGTTGATGTACACCTGCGCATCGGGATTGCAATCGATCAGCAGGTATCCCTGGCGAAACGGTTTCTCGGTTTCACCGCGCGGCCTGGGCTTGACGGGGGTCTTTGCCGGTTTCGCGACGGTGTCGGCCGGCGCCGGTGCGGTCTCCACGGGCGCCGCCGCCACCTCGGGCGCTTTCACAGCCGGCGCTTCGGCCGGAGCCGGAACCTGCGCGGCAGTGGTGTCTTTGATCGCGACGGCGGTTTGCACACTGTCGGAGGCGACGGTTCTGCTTGCGGTTGAATCCGTCGCAGCCGTGGTGCTCCCCGACGGATCGAATCCAGTCACGTCACCCATCGTCGACTGCTGCACGTCACCCGGCGCGGTCGCAACCGTCGCCGGATGCAGGCGCGGCCAGAAGAACCACGTCGCGCCACCGCCCAGCACCACCGCCACCACGGCCATGCTGGCCCACAGCGGAAGACCCGGGTGGCGCTTCTTGACGCTGCTCACCGTGCTCCATGACGACGAAGACGTCGACGTGCGCGACGGCGCCGGTGTCACCGATGCTTTGGGGAGAATGCGCGTGCGTCCGTCGCGGTCCATGAGCGCAGGAAGCTCCGCCGTGGCGCGATGCAGACCGTCCAGGCCGAGCACGCTTTCGATCGCCTCGCGAAAATCGCGCGCAGAGCGGAAACGGTCGTCGCGATTCTTGGCCAGCGCGCGCATCACGATGTTCTCGGCGTCGATGGGCACATTGGGATTCACGTCGCGCACGGCCGGAATCTCTTTGTTGATGATGTTCTGGATGACGCCCATGTAGTTCTCGCCCGCGAACGGCTGCCGGCCGGTGAGCAGCTCGTAGAGAACGGTGCCCAGCGAAAAGAGATCGCTGCGCTGATCCACGCTCTCGCCGAAGGCCTGCTCCGGCGACATATAAAGAGGAGTGCCCAGAATGGAATCGGCCGCGGTTTGCGAGCTGTTGCTCTGCGTGAGCTTGGCGAGTCCGAAGTCGGTGATCTTGGCGACACCCTGCTTGGTGATCATGATGTTGCCGGGCTTGATGTCGCGGTGCACGATGCCCTTGGCGTGCGCGTGCTCGAGGCCGCGGCACACCTGGTGCACAATGGCGAGCGCAAACTCGGGCTGCATCGGGCGCCAGCGTTCGAAGACGTCCTTCAGGCTCTCGCCCTCGACGAACTCCATCACCATCTGGTAACTGCCTTCTTCGATGCCGAAATCGATCACGCGCACGATGTTCTGGTGATCGAGCGACGCGGCCGCCTTGGCTTCCAACACGAATCGACGAGTGAAGTTTTCGTCCTGGGTGAGATGCGCGTGCAGGCGCTTCACCGCGACGATACGCTCGAGCGAGATCTGGAGCGCGCGATAGAGCACCGCCGTGCCGCCCGAGGCGACCGTTTCGAGAATGCGGTAGCTCTTGCCCTCGGCCACGGGATTACCTCGCGAGCATCAAGCGTTCAGCCAGATACGAAGGAAGTCCGTTGGAGAGAATCTTCCCCTGCGACTTGGAAATGTCGTAGGGAATGCGCACGAACTCGAGCGAGCCCGCTTCTTCGTCGAGAAGCACCGCGCACGCGTCCGGATTGGAATCGCGCGGCTGCCCGATGGAGCCCACGTTGATGAAGTAGCGCTCGTTGTCCTTCAAGCGCACGCGCAGGTCGCGCATCACTTCCATCTTGCCGGTGCGCTTGCTCATGGTGACGATCACGGGCAGATGGGTATGTCCCACGAAGCAGAAGCGCTGGCCGATGTGCGAGAACACTTCGCCCACTTCCTCGAGCGTGCGGATGTACGAGAAGCGGATCGGGTCGAGCGGTGACGCGTGCGTGTAGCAGTAATCACCATCCACGTACTGGAGCGGCAGATTTCCGAGCAGGTCGCGGTCCTCGGCGCTGAGCTGGTCGCGCGTCCATTCCACCGAGCGGCGCGCGATGGCGTTGAACTCGTCGGTCGGAATGATGCCCGCGACCGCGAGGTCGTGATTGCCGGCCAGCATGAGGTTGGCCTTGTCGCCGACCAGGTCGATGCACGGCTGCGGATCCGCGCCGTAGCCCACGACGTCGCCCAGGCACATGAGCTGGAACGGCTCGTATTTCTTCGCGAACTCGACCGTGGCCTGGAGCGCTTCCAGATTGCTGTGGATGTCGGAAATGAGGAAGTATCGCATCGACGCCTCCGGTGGCGCGTTATTCGTGAAAAACGAACGACTCGTTGCCGATCTGAATCTCGTCGTTATCCTTGAGCTCGAGCTCGCGTACGGTCTTGCCGCCCACCTTGACGGGACGCAGACCGGCGAGCTTCTGCAGCACAACCCGGCCGGCCTCCATCACGATGCGCGCGTGCTTCCCAGCAACGAACATGCCTTCGATGCGGATATCGGCATTTTCGTCCGAGCCGATTGCGATGCCGTTTTCTCCCACCTCGATCACGCGCTCGCCGGATGCGTCACGCGCCACCAGGCGCGGGCGCCGCACGGCCGTCACCACGGCGGTGGCATTGATATCGGCGCGCGGCCGCTCGGGCCCGGCCATGGGCGCCGGCGTGCGATCGGGACGCATGGCGCTCAGGGGCGCGGGCGTCACCGCGCTGCGCGAGAAAATCATGGTCTTGTCGAAGCCGTCCTTTTCTTCCGCCTCCACCACCGCGTGGCCGGACGGAATGCGGAACAGGATCGTGTGCTTGGCGATGGAGATCTCGTCGCCGTCGGCGAGGCGTCGGCGCATCGCGATGCGCTGCCCGTTGACCTCGGTGCCGTTCAAGCTGTCGCAATCCTTGACGAAGTGATCGCCTTTTTCCTCTTCGATGAGCGCGTGCAGGCGCGACACAGCGAGGTTGTCGATCACGATGTCGTTGTCGGGCGTGCGTCCGATGCGCAGGCGCGGACGGTCCATTTCCCAGCGGCCGATCTCGCGGTCCTTGAGGCGCAGCACCAGCACCGGCGGCTTGGACAGAAACAGATCGTCGAAGCGCCCGCTGAATGAAGCGGGGACATTGCGCGCGTCGGTGGCGTAGGAAACCAGGAAGTCCTCGTACAGGCTCATGGTGAGCGGCTGCTTCGCGGCCCGCGTGTAGACGCCGACCAGGAACTCTTCGCGTGCGCTGGTCTCGCGCGGCGCGGTGGACAGGTGGCCGTGATAGCTTCCCGCCGTCTTGCCCTTCTCGTAGCGCAGGATGGCGAGATACTCGTCACGCGATGCGCACACGATGGCACTCTTGCCTTCTTTTTCGATGCGATCGAGGAGCTCGTCCAGGTCGATCAGGTTTGTCATCACGCGCAGTGCCGGTTTTTTCTGCGCGATGGCGAGGAGCGAATGCAGGATGCGCGCGTTGAGCTCGAACACGGCGGCGCGCGGGAAAGTCATATGCGTCGAGCCGGTGAGAAAATCGCGGATCGATGTCGGGTTGATCTGGCCGGCCGTCATTTCGGCGGCGGCGTAAATCTGTCCCTCGCGCAGGAACAGGAAGCGCTGTGCCGTGGCGTCATAAACCTCGAGCGCGCTGGGCCGGGAGGCGCTCGCTGTGAGCGCGCGCCGGATCAGGTCATCGAGCGCGGCCCGGGTGACCTCGCCGGTTTCCTGGATGATGGCGACATGCGGAATCAGAATTCTCACCACACAAGCTCCCGCGGACGATGACGAAAGACGTTGTCCGCCAAGGAGAAAAGGGCAAGAACCGCGCCGAAAGGCGCGAAAAAAACGCGGTCAGAAAGGGCAGATAATGCCACCCGGCGGCGTCAACCAACCGGCTCACACTGCCGCTGCCGGTGCTTCCTCATGATTTCCACGAGGGGCCGATCGAGGCGTGCTCATGCGGTAAACTCCACACTGTCTCTTGACGTGGAAATGAGCCTTGTGATAAACTCCTTTCATCTCACGCAAGGGATTGACTCACGTGTTTGCAACCAGTGACAGATAACCCAGCCGTATCCATCGCGCGCTTCCGCTCGCGGTGGATTTGCTGTTTATACGGAAAGGGGGACGGCATTTGCGTATATCTGGTAAGGTGAAATGGTTCAACGAGAACAAGGGCTACGGATTCATCGTCGGAGATAGTGGCAAGGACATCTTCGTCCATTACTCCGAAATTCGCGATGACGGCTACCGCACGCTGGCGGAAGGCGAAGTTGTCGAATATGAGCTGATGGACAGCCCCAAAGGACCGCAGGCTAAGTCGGTGTTGCGCAGCCAGAAACGGGCTCCGGCGCAGCAGCAGGCAGAGGCTGCCTAGGTCGTTTCGTTGACCATACTCGAGACACGGATGCCCGTACCCGCGATTCGCTCGCCGGTACGGGCATCGTGTTTTCTACAGTTGCCCTGCGTCGGCAAGCCTCCGCAGGGCCCTCACAAAGAAAAAACGGCCCGCATCTTTTGGATGCGGGCCGCTTTCGCTCCTCAGTCGTTGAGGGACTTCAAACTTCGCTGCGCCTTTTCATTGGCGGGATCGAGCTCGATGGCTTTCTTCCACGCCGCGCGGGCCTCGTCTTTCTTGCCCATCTTGAAGTGGGCGTTGCCCAGGTTTGTGTACGCGGAGGAGTTGGTGGCGCTGCGCGCCACGGCCTCCTTGTGCATCTCGACCGCCTTCTCGTAGTTCCCCTGCTTGTAATAAACGTAGCCGAGGTTGTTGTAGGCGGCGTGCAGGTCGGGGCTGAGCTTGATGGCCTTCAGGAACGCGGCGGCGGCCTTCGCCTCCTCGCCGAGGTCGGTGTAGACCAGGCCGAGGTTGTTGAAGCACTCGGCGAACGTCCCGTCGCGCTTGACCGCGTCCAGGAACTGATCGCGCGCCAGCTCCAGGTGGCCGTTGTGGAAGCTGGTGACGCCGAGGTTGTTGAACTTCATGGCTTCGCGACGGTTGCCCTGCTTCTCGACGGCGGCATCGTCCGCCTTCTTCTTGTCGACACGCACGACGTCCATCATCTCGGCCCAGTTGCGCTCCAGACGGTCGATGTTCTCGACGGTCTTGGACATGGTCGATTCCATCTGCTCGATGCGCGGCGCGAGGGCTTCCAACGCCGTCATCTGCGCCGTCACCTTCATCCACTGCTCCTTGATCGACTTGATGCTCTCCTCGAAGCCGAGCACCAGGTCGGACACGGTGGTGGTGAGACTCTCGACGCCGTCGTTGCGGGCATCGAGGTTGTCCTTGATCTCCGCGATTCCATCGCGGATCGAGGTCATGGCGCTGCTTTCCTCGTCGTGCTTCATGCCGGTGATCTTCGACTCGAGCTCGTGCGCGATCTTCGCGAGCGCGTCTTCCTGGCGCTTTTCCACTTCGCCGAACGACGAGATCATCTCGGCCGCACTCTTGGTCTGAAACTTCCAGAATTTGTCGAGCTCGCGCGCGACCGACGCCGAGGCGTCTTTCTGCGCGGACATGCCGGCTTCGCTGGCCTTGGCCGCGTTCTCCAGAATGGCGTCGAAGGTGCAGTCGCCGTCTTTGCTGCGATAGAACCGGCAGGTGTCGCGCAGGCAGTAGAGGTGCGATGCCGCGGGCTTGGATTCCTTCACACCCGTTCGCGCGCTGGACTTTATCCCGACTCCACCATGGGAGTCGTCGTGGCCGAGATCGTCATCGGCCGTCCCCACTTCGAGAACATTGGCTTCATTGCCAAGCATGTGCGACATGAACGGACAGATCTTCATGATGGTGCTCCTTGCACGTGTCGAAAGCGACAGAAAACGAGGGAATCCATTGGCTGTAAGCAGGTTTTGTGCCGCGATGCGGTAGCGCTGGTATCAACGGGACACCGCGCGCTGTGCGCGCGGCGTCAGTCCAGGGAGGACGTTTTTTCCAGGGTAAGCGCGGCACAGGACTGCGCTTCGATGGACTGCTCGTGGTTGCGCTTCTTGAGACGCGCAAAATCTTCCCGGCCCGGGAAGGCCTCCACCAGGCGCTCCAGGGTTTCACTGGCGCCGGTGTAGTTGTGAGTCATGCGCTGCGCGACGGCAATTCTGAACCACACACGCTGCTTGTGCACGGTCTCGAGCCCGGGCGTGTCGAGCCGGGCGAGAATCTCCAGTGCCTGGATGGGCCGGTTGGACATGATGTGGTACTCGGCCTGGTAGTAGTAGCGGGCAAAATGTTCCGCGCCGGTCTCGGGCTGGAAATAGAGCAGCTCGTGGAGCTCGTCCGCGCGCCCGTCCTCGACGGCTTCTTCGAGAAGAACCAGCACCGCGCTGTTGGAAAGCTCGCCGCGCGAAAAACGCGCGAAGCGTTCCTGGAAGGTTTCGTTGACCGCTTCGGCAGGGCTCGCGGGCGCGGCGGGAACCGATTCGGGTGCGGGCGCCTCGGTGGTGTCGTTGGTAACACCTTCGCTCTCGGACGCGGGCTGGGCCGACGTTTGCTCGCCATCAATATGGAAGAACGCGGCAGCACCGGTTTCATAGAGCTTCTGCGCCACGTTGGTCACGTGCTCTTCGGTGATCTCGACTGTCGACGGCGCAAACATGGGTTCCGCGGCCGCTTCGTCCTCACGATGAACCGCCCCGTCGTCATCGAACGAGAGCTCACCGCGATCAATGAACGACTCTTCGGCGTCGGCGCTCTTGGGCGGCGCATTCTTGCCGTTGGAAAAAGGTGACGAGTTGAAGCGGGGCTTGGTTTTTTCTCTGGCCGGACTGGATGCGGCCGGGGCGGCCGGCGCTGCTTTGCGCGAGCTGGTTTCCAGCTGGAACTCGCCCGGCTCGAAGGTCTGAAAATCACTCTCGTTCGACGACGAGGCCGCCGCGGGTGTTTCCTCCCGGCGCGTGTATTTGCGGTACAGCGCTTCCATTTCGACATCGTCGCGATGGCGCTCGATCAACGACATCACGGCGGCGACATCGGCCGG
>DATNGX010000510.1:0-4231 GCA_035605755.1 Candidatus Krumholzibacteriia bacterium | reverse complement strand
AGGCGCGGCGCAGGTCATGGAACAGGCGCAGCTCGTCGTCATCATCCCCGGCTACGGCATGGCGGTGGCGCAGGCGCAGCACAGAACGCGCGAGCTGGCCGACCAGCTCCACAAGCGCGGAATCACCGTGAAGTACGCCATTCATCCCGTGGCGGGGCGCATGCCCGGCCACATGAACGTGCTCCTCGCCGAAGCCGATGTGCCGTACAGCGACCTGGTCGAGATGGATGAAATCAATCCCGACATGCCGCAGTGCGACGTGGCGCTCGTAATCGGCGCCAACGACGTCGTGAACCCGGCCGCGCGCCACGACAAGACCAGTCCCATCTACGGCATGCCCATCATCGACGCCGACAAGGCGCGCACCGTGTTCGCCATCAAGCGCAGCAAGAACCCCGGTTTCGCCGGCATCGACAACGAGCTCTACTTCGCCGACAAAACCTTCATGCTGTTCGGGGACGCGAAGCAGGTGGTGGGAGAGCTGGCGAAGGCGCTATCGGGCGGGAGCGGGATGCACTAGATGCCGCGCCGACAGGCGCGGAACCCAAACGAACGACGTGCTAGCGGCTCGCTTGTGGACGGTACATGGCGTCGATCTGATCCCGGAACTTCTCTTCCACGATCCTGCGTCGCACTTTGAGCGTGGGAGTGAGCTCGCCGTTGGCGGTGGTGAGCTCGCCGTCGAGCAGCGAGAACGATTTGATGCGCTCAAACTGCGCCAGGCTCTCGTTCATTTCATCAATGATTCCCTGGTAGAGCTTCTGCACTTCGGGTGCGGCGACGAGCTTCGCGCGATCGCCGGCGGCGAGTCCGGTGGTTGATGCCCAGGCCTCGAGGCGCTCGTAGTTGGGCATGATGAGCATGCTTATGTACGGCTTCCCGTTACCCACCATCACCGCTTCGGCCACCATGGGGTTCTGCTTCATGCGGTTCTCGATGGGCTGCGGCGCCACCTTCTTTCCGCCGGCTGTTGCAATGAGATCCTTCTTGCGATCGGTGATCTTGAGGTAGCCGTCCTTGTCGAATTCGCCGATGTCGCCGGTATAGAACCAGCCGCCCTTGAGGACTGACGCGGTTTCGCCCGGCTTCTTCAGGTAGCCCTGAAAGACATTGTCGCCGCGCACGGCGATCTCACCGTCGTTCTCGATGCGCACCTCCACTCCCTGGTAGGGACGCCCCACGGTACCGAAGCGGACGTGCGTGAGCGTGTTCACCGTAACCACGGGAGAGGTTTCGGTAAGACCGTAGCCCTCGAGGACGATCAGTCCGGCGGCGTGGAAGAATTCAATGATGTGACGCGACAGGGGAGCGCTGCCCGAGATCATGAAACGCATGCGTCCGCCCACGCGGTCGCGGATCTTGTTGAACACGAGTGCGAGCGCGATCTTGTGCTGGAGCTTTGCGACCGGGCTGAAGCGCTTCGTCATGCGCGCGTTGACGGCCGCGGTGCCGACCTTCACGCCCCAGTCGAACAGCCCGCGCCGCAATTTTGAGCTCGACGCCACGCTGTTGTGAATGCCGTCGTAGAATTTTTCGTAGATGCGCGGCACGAAGCACACCACGGTGGGGCGGATCTCCTTGAGATTTGCCATCGTGGTCTCGATCGACTCCGCGTACGCAATCTGAACGCCCGCCGTCATCATGGTGTAAAAACCCGCCACGCGTTCGAACACGTGACTCAAGGGGAGCACGGAGAGGTACACGTCGTCGCTGCCGAGCGGAAAGGCCTCGAGCGACTGGCGCACGTTGGTCATGAGATTCTTGTGGGTGAGGATGACGCCCTTGGGCTCGCCGGTGGTGCCCGACGTATATACGATGCTTGCCCAGTCCGTCGGCGCCATCTCGGCCGCCATGTCGGCGACGCTCTTTGTCGACATGCGGGCAACTCCGCGCTCGAGGAGATCGACGTAGGATTCCGCCCCGCTTCCCGCCGCCTCTTCGTCGAACGCGATCACGTGTTCCAGAATGGGAAGGCTGGCGCGCAGCGAAGCGACCTTCGCGGCCTGTGCCTTGGTCGACACGAACGCCACGCGCACGTCGGAGTCGCGCAGGATGTATTCGACCTGTGGGGTGATGAGCGTGGGATAAATGGGGACGGTGACGCCGCCGGCAAACTGAATGGCGAGATCGGCGATGGCCCACTCGAGGCGGTTCTCGGAAAGAATGGCGACGCGGTCGGTCTTGGCGAGCTTCAGCTCGCGCAGTCCGAGCGCCAGCGCGTGCACCCGCTCCAGCACCTCGCGGTGCGAAACGTCGACCCAGTTTCCGTCCACCTTGTTGCGGAACGCGTCGCGCCGGTTATATTTCTCGGCGCAGGCGAGAAACTGGCGTGGGATGGTGTCGAGAACTTCCACGCCCTGGACGATAGCACGCGACGGGCCAAACGGCCCCGGATAAATCCATTTGAAAACAGGGCAGGTTGCGGTAAAGTACCCGCAACCAGTCTTGGGGCGGCCAGCCGGCGGCCCCGGAACCATCGCATTGACACGACCCGGAGGTAACAAGGTGCACGGCGCCGATTTTCTCAAGCGGCTCGACGAAACGATTGCCAGCCACGCGCTCCTTTCGCATCCGTTCTACCAGTCATGGAACGCGGGCACCCTCTCCGCGGACACGCTCCGCGAGTACATCAAGCAGTATTACGCCCACGTGCGCGTGTTCCCGCGCTATGTGAGCGCCGCGCACGCCGCGTGCGATGATATTCGCGTGCGCCAGTTGCTCCTCGAGAACCTGATCGACGAGGATCAGGGCGACTCCAACCACCCCGAGCTGTGGATGCGCTTCGCGGACGGCATGAATGTCGCGCGTGATGACGTGCGCAACGCCGCTCTCCTCGACAAAACGCGCGAGTCCGTGGACACCATGGTCGAGCTCACGCGCAGCGAAGATTTTCGCGACGGACTTGCCGCTCTGTATGCGTACGAGTCGCAGGTGCCGATGGTCGCGAAGACCAAGCGCGAGGGCCTTGCGAAGTTCTACAACCTGAGCGACGAGCGCTCGGTTTCGTTCTTCTCGGTGCACGAAGCGGCCGACATCGAGCACAGCCGCGTCGAGCGCGAGCTGCTTGTCGAGCACTGCGCCACCGAAGAACAGCAGGACCGCGCCATTGCCGCGGCCGACCAAGCGGCCCGCGCCCTCTGGCAGTTCCTCGACGGTGTGTACGAGGCATACTGTCACGACGCGATGAAGGCGTAACCACGCCGCGCGTCGCCCGGACCGCAGTTCATCGCATCGGAGGAACTTCGTGGCACGACACATCGGCATCGTTGCGTGCAGCGCGGAAGGCGCTGCACTCTGCTACACCACCGTCTGTACTGAAGCACCCGAATTGATGGGAAAGAAGCATGCTCACCCCGAGGTGAGCATGCACACCCATCCTTTCAGTGATTACGTGCGGCTGCTCGACGCCGGCAAGTGGGAAGGCGTCGTCGCTCTCATGCTCTCGTCGGAAGACAAACTGGCGAAGGCGGGAGCGCAGCTCGTGATCTGTCCCGACAACACCATTCACCGTGTGTTCGACCAGGTCGCCGAGAAAGCGAAGCTGCCGTGGCTGCACATCGCGGAAGAGGTGGCGAAGGAGGCGGGCCGCCGGAACTACAAGAAGGTGGGCCTGATCGGCACCGCCATCACGATGGACAGCTCGTTCTACCAGGACAAGCTGGCGAAGCACGGCATCACGGTCGTGCTGCCGGACCCCAAGGATCGCAAGCTGATCGACCGCATCATCTTTGACGAGCTGGTGGCGGCGCAGTTCACCGCCGAGTCGCGCGCGTATTTCACGGGATTGATTTCGGAGATGCGCAGCGCCGGTTGC
Organism: Candidatus Krumholzibacteriia bacterium; assembly: GCA_035605755.1. Taxonomy (GTDB): domain Bacteria; phylum Krumholzibacteriota; class Krumholzibacteriia; order WVZY01; family JAKEHA01; genus JAKEHA01. The sequence goes on along the minus strand of DATNGX010000510.1, from coordinate 417 downwards.
GAGGCCGTGGCGCTGGGCTGCACGGAAGTACCGCTCATCATCACCGAGGAGAATTCGCCGCTTCCGGTGCTGGATTCGACACGGCTTTTAGCTCGTGCGGCGATAAAGGCGAGCTTGGAATAACGGCGTTGCCATAGTTTGCGAAGACGGTCGCGGTGAAAACACCGCGGCCGTTTTTTTGCGTGAATCTTTAACCATACAATGGTATACTCCGTGTGTTCGCACATCATGGGTGCGGATACGCCGACCATGCGTTCAAAAGTGCACCTATGCCCCGTAGGAGTGGATGGTCATGCGTCCTACACGTCGTTTCTTCGCCATCATTCCCCTTGTTCTGTTACTGATTGCTCCTTCCGCGGGCGCTGCCTATGACGTCGGGAAGGTATGCGTCGCACCAAATGATCAGGTCTCGCCGGC
>DATNGX010000509.1:0-4759 GCA_035605755.1 Candidatus Krumholzibacteriia bacterium | reverse complement strand
TCACCGAGATCGACGACCACGAGAACGCGCAGACGTGCGTAATCGGGTGGGAAGTGTATACCTCGCTCATCGCGCCGCGGGATGCCATGGGGCGCACCATCAAGATCGGCGACAAGCATTTCAAGGTGGTGGGTGTGGTCGAGGAGCGCGGGCGCGTGCTCGGCAACAGCCGCGACCGTTTCGTGATCATTCCGATCGGAGCGTTTCGCAAGGTCTTCGGCCCCGAGCAGTCCCTCTCCATCAAGGTGGTCGCGACAGACATCCGCCAGCTGGACGCCGCCATCGAAGAAGCGACCGTGGCCATGCGCATCCGCCACAATCTGCATCCGCGCGACGAGAACGACTTTTCCATCTCCACCAGCGAACAGCTCGTCCAGTTGTGGAAATCGATCAGCCAGGGCGTGATGCTGGCGCTGGTCGCGTTGGTGAGCATCTCCATGCTGGTGGGCGGCATCGTGCTGATGAACACGATGCTTGTATCCGTCACCGAGCGCACGCGCGAGATCGGCGTGCGCAAGGCCATCGGCGCGCCGCGCGGCGCGATCGTGTGGCAGTTCCTCGTCGAGTCGGCGACACTCTCGGTCATCGGGGGAAGCATCGGGATGGCGCTGGGATTCCTGATTGCCGCCATCGTTTCGGCCGTGTCCGTTTTGCCCTACGTGGTCAATGCAGTCATCGTGGTGGTGGCGCTGATGGTCACGATTGCGCTCGGGCTGATCTTCGGAACCTATCCCGCCGTGCGTGCGGCGCGCCTCGACCCGGTCGAAGCGCTGCGCTCGGAGTAGAGCATGGAAATCAAGCGCAAGAAAGATTCGCTGTGGAGAGAGAACGTGCACCAGGCGGTGGAGATCATCCGCGCCCACCGCATGCGCTCGGGGTTGCTCATTCTCGGCGTCGCCATCGGCATCACCACCATTCTCATGATCGTCACCGTGCTCTCCGGATTGTCGCGCAAGATCTACCACGACATGGCTTCGGCCAACCGGCCCTACATCTACGTGACCAAGTTCGACCCGTTCGTGGGCGGCGAGGAAGCCGAGAAGCTGATGCGGCGCAAGAAACTCACACGCGAGGACGCGGACAAGGTGGCCGAGCTCTGTCCCAACCTCGACGCGGTGGAGTTCATCAATGAAAACACCGGCGGCGAAAAGATCGTGCGCTACGGCTCGGAGAAGACTCCGCCCATCCAGATACTCGGCTGCGGCCCGGGCATGACCGAGGTATTCACGATGCACGTGGAGCGCGGGCGTTTCATCACCGACCAGGACGTCCAGCATCGCGAACGCGTGATCGTGCTCGCCTTCGGCCCGGCCAAGAATCTGTTCAAGAATCTCGATCCGGTCGGTCGCTTTGTCCGCATCGATGACAAACGCTACCGCGTCATCGGCACGTTTGAATCGCGGCATCACATTTTCGGAAACCTGGCGGAAAATTTCGCGGCCATTCCGGAGACGGCGGCGGCCAAGGACTTCGCCACCGAGAGCGACTGGTACTCGATAAGCGCCACGGTGCGCGACGGCGTTACGCTCGAAGAGGGCGTGGAGGACGTGCACCGCGCGCTGCGCGTGGCGCGCTCCCTCATGCCGTCGCAGAAAGACGATTTCAACGTGACCACGAGCGAGGCCTTCATCGGGCTGGTGAAGAAAGTGACGGTGCCGATAAGCATCGTGCTCACCATCATTGCATCGATCGGGTTGGTGGTGGGCGGCATCGGCGTGATGAACATCATGCTCATCTCGGTGACGGAGCGTACCCGCGAGATCGGCGTGCGTCGCGCCATCGGCGCCGGCCGCGGTGACATCATGCTGCAGTTCCTGGTGGAGTCGGGGATGCTGACCGGCATTGGAGGCGCGATCGGGGTGGTATTCGGAACCATGCTGGCGTACCTGGTGTCGAAGCTGATTCATTTCCCATTCTACTTCTCGGTCTTCTGGACGCTGACAGCGCTCATCTTTTCGGTTCTTGTCGGCGTCGGTTTTGGGCTGTATCCGGCCCGCCGCGCGGGCGACATGGATCCGGTGACCGCGCTGCGTTACGAATAGCCCTCATTATCCTCCCGGGCGCCTCTTTTCTGCCCTTGCCGCGGTATGGCAACGTGGCCTAACTTGCTTGCAGTCGCCCGCTTAAATGCAATGAAACGTCTCCTCCCGTCTTTTCGCTGGTCCCGCGCCATTCACATTGCCGCGCTTCTTGCCGTTATAACCGCCCCGGTTGCGGTCAAGGCGCAGACCTTCGGGCTTTTCGCCAATGCCTACCTCGACTCCACGCGCGTGCCCATGACGCGCATCACCGTCGAGGTCCCGTTCCGCACCCTCGTGTTCCTCAAGAAAGAGGGTTACTACGATTCGCGCTACGACGCCTATGTGTCGATCCGGCCGGCGGGCAACGAAAAGGCGCTTCCCACCACATACGTGCTGCACGGGTTCGCCACGGTAAAGACGTACGACGAGACCCGGCGGCGTGATACGAAATCGCGCGCGTATCGCGAGATCAAGCTGCCGCCGGGCGAATACCTGATCGAGGCGACGCTCAGTGTGCGCAATACACAGATCGGGCTCCATCGCTCGGTGTCCGTGCGCGTACCCGACTTCCTCGCCTCCGGCATCGGCTTCGGCACACCGCGCGTGATGGCGGTGCCGCCCGACTACAAAAAGATTTTCGCGCGCTGGAACGAAGCCCAGCTCGCCGATGCGGAAAGTCCGCCCGATGCCGCCGTGGCCGGGCTCGAGCGCGAGCCCGCGGTTCGTTTTTCGCTGTTTCTCGATCATCCCTCGCCCGTGCCGGTGCCGTGCGACGTCTACTATGAAGTGGCCGATCTCAACGAGCACCAGCTCCTGTATGGAAAACGCCGGGTGATGCTCGACGGCAAGACCGACGACTTCGTGCTCTCGTTCAGCGTGGATGACTGGGAGCCCGGTGTGTATCGCGTCAACCTGCGTGCGCGCGCATACAGTCCCGACCGCGACGCCACCTCGTCTGTCGACGTGCGCGTGGATGTGACGCGAGCCATGCTGGGAGCCAATTTCGACACCACTCTCGAGATCCTGGAGCTGATCGCGAGCAAGGACGAGCTCAAGCCGCTGCGCCAGGCGGCCGAGGCGGATCGACCGGCCGCATGGGCCAAATTCTGGGCCGCGCGCGATCCCGATCCGTCCACCACCGAAAACGAAGCGCTCGCGCAGCACCTGGAGCGCGTTCAATATGTGAGCAAGGAGTACTCCCAGTTCGGTGCCGGCTGGCGCTCGGATCGCGGGCGCGTGTACATCAAGTACGGGGCGCCGGAGCAGATCGACAGCGCCATGGACAGCCGCTCGCAGGGCCAGTACGAGATCTGGCGTTATTACACGCGCGGTCTGAATTTCGTCTTCTACGACATGTTCGGCGTGGGCGATTACAAACTTGTCGAGGGAGAGTTCTAGGTGCGCGTGCCCCCGCGCTGCGCGCACCACCTTCTGGCCGGCCTCGCTGTGTTTGCGTTTGTGACCGGCTGCGCGCGCCGCGAGAATCACTCACCCATGCTCGAGCTGGCGCTCGAGAACGCGCCCAATCGCCTTGATCCCGCCTTCGTGGTCGACGCCACCGAAGGCGAAATCTGCTCGCTCATCTTTGACGGGCTGGTGGGATTCGCACCCGACGGTTCGATGGTGCCGTGTCTCGCAAAGACCTGGACGGTCTCCGGCGACGGCACGCACTACCAGTTTCATCTCGACACGCGCGCGATGTTTTCCAACGGAAAGCCGGTGCACGCAAGCGACGTCGTGGCCAGCTTCCGGCGCGTCCTCGATCCCGCCACCGCGTCGCCGCGTGCGTGGGTATTGTCGCGCATTCGCGGCGCGGCCGATTTCCAGGGCGGGAAGAGCAACATGATCGCCGGGCTGACGGCCCCGGATGATTCCACGCTTGCGATCGAGCTCGAGGCACCCTTTGCGCCCTTTCTCTCCTTGCTGGCATTGCCGGCGGCGCGCGTCATCGACACCGGCACCCCCGGCGGCGAAGTGCCCACGGGATCGGGCGCGTGGCAGCTTTCGGAATGGGTGCGCAGCGATCGCCTCACGCTCACGCCCAACCCGCACCGCGCGCACATCCCCGACGGCGTGACGGGCATCCGCTACCGCATCATTCCGGAGCCGTTCACGCGCATCGCCGAGTTCGAGTCCGGCACCATCGACGTGCTCGAGATTCCCGATGCCGAGGTGGCGCGTTTTCGTTCCGACAAGAAATATGCGGATCACGTGTTGAAGCGTCCCGAGCTGCGCGTGTTCTATGTCGGCATCAACAATACGAAGTTCACCGATGTGCGCGTGCGCCGCGCACTCAATCACGCGGTGAACGTGCCCGCGCTGGTTCGTGTGCTCGCCTCCGGCGAAGCGGTGCCCGCGCACGGCTCGGTTCCGCCCGCGCTGCCCGGTTACCGCGAGCGACCGGGTTACGAATACGACCCCGCCGAGGCGCGCGCGCTGCTTGCCGAGGCCGGCTACCCCAACGGCCTCTCGCTCGAGATCTGGCAGCGGGAGAGCGCGGAAGGCAACCGCGTGCTGGAAGCGGTGCAGGGGTATCTGCTCGCGGCCGGTGTGCACGCGACCCTCGTACGCCGCGAGTGGAGTGCATTCAAGGAAGCGGTGAACGCGGGCCGGGTCGATGCGTTCTTCCTGGACTGGATCGCCGACTATCCCGAAGCGGAGAATTTTCTGTTTCCGCTTTTTGACACGGCGAATCAGGGCGGCGGCGGAAATCGCTCGCGCTTCTCCGACCCTGACGT
>DATNGX010000508.1:0-2174 GCA_035605755.1 Candidatus Krumholzibacteriia bacterium | reverse complement strand
GATTCACCGCGTATCGCCGAAGCTCACTTCTACCTCGGCGAATCCCAGTACGCGCAGGAGCGTTATCTCGAAGCCGCGGGCGAGTACCAGAAGGTGACCCACGATTTTCCCGCTTCGCGCCTCGCGCCGGCCGCGTATCTCAAGATGGGCCGCGCGTACGTGCAGCTCGAGGAACGCAGCCTGGCCGAGAAGGCGTTCAAGACGCTCATCACCAAGCATCCCAACTCCGAAGAAGCCAAACAGGCTGAATCTGCACTGAAACAACTGGGAGGCTGATCCTCCGCCCGTGGGCCCTCTGCCCTTCTATTTTCTCGGCCTCGTTGTCCTCCTGCTTCTCTCCGCGTTCTTTTCCGGTTCCGAAGCGGCCCTGTTCTCGCTGTCGCGCACGCAGATTCGCGCGCTGAAAGAGCGCTCACCCGGCGGCAAGCTCACCGCGCGCCTGCTCGAGCACCCGCGCGCACTGCTCGTCACCATCCTGATCTGCAATCTCACCGTCAACGTGTTTGCGGCGAGCTTCGCGACGTCGCTTTCGCTGCGCACGTTCGGAGAGGCGGGGCTGTGGATTGCGTTCTTCGGCATGTCGCTCGTCATCATGCTCGCCACCGAAGTGGTCCCCAAGGTGCTCGGACTGCACTGGTCGGAGCGGGTGGCGCCGGTGGTCTCGGCTCCCCTGGCGCTCTTGCACACCATCCTGTTGCCGATTCGCATCCCGCTCGGCGCCCTGTCCGACGCGGTGACGGGGCCCATTCGCCGCCATCTGGGAGCGGCACGCCCGTCGTACACGTGGGAAGAGCTGCTCACGGCGGTGCGTCTCGCGCGCCGCGAAGGGTCGCTGGGCGCATTCGAGTACGAAATTCTCTCCCACGTTCTCGAGTTTCGCGAAAAAGTGGTGAAGGAGATCATGACGCCGAGCATCCACGTGACCTCGGCGCCGGTGACCGCCACGCGTGAAGACCTGCTCTCCATGTTCCGCTCCTCGCGGCGCTCGCGCATTCCCATCCACGGCGAGTCGCCCGATGATGTGATTGGTATCCTCCATGTAAAAGACCTGGTCGATCAGAATGCGGCGCGCACGGAAGAAGACCTGCGCAGCCGCATGCGCGAGGCGTTCTTCATCCAGGAGAACGCGGCCATCGTCGACCTGTACACGGAGCTCCAGCGCCGCAAAGTCCACGTCGCGGTGGTGATCGACGAGCACGCGTCGTTTGCGGGCATGGTGACCACCGAGGACATCCTCGAGCAGTTGATCGGCGAGATTCGCGATGCGCGCGATTCGCGCGCGCAACCGTTCCAGCGCATCGACGAGCGCCGCATCATCGTGAACGGCACGATGGAGATCGATCATTTCAACGAGGTTTTCGAGACCACGCTGCGCGACGAGTATCACGAGACCATGGCGGGCTATGTGCTCGGACTCATGGGACGCATCCCGCGCGAAGGCGAATCCATCGAGTCGGACGGGCTGCGCTTTCACGTCATTTCGGCGCAGCCCAGCCGCATCCGCAAGCTGAGAGTGGAGAAGCTGTGAGCGACTTCTCGCTGATCATCGCGGCGCTGTTCCTGTTCGCGCTTGGCATCATTGCGTCCGGGTGCGAGACGGCGTTCTTCGCCGCCGACCGCATCAAGCTGCGTCACATTGCGGGGACGGGAAGCCGTCGCGCCCGGCATGCACTCGATCTGTCCGCCGACCCGGAGCGCGTGCTGACCACACTCCTGGCCATCTACACCCTGGCCGAAGTGGGTTGCAGTTCCGTGTGCACTGCGCTGGCGGCGCGATGGTTCGGCGAATCGGCCACCACCATTACCACCATCGTGCTGGTGCCGGTGTGGCTGGTGTTCAATCAGATCATTCCCAAGGCGCTCTTTCTGTCCTACGCGACGGCCGCCACCGTGATTTTCAGCGACGCGATCCATGCGGCCTCCATGCTGCTCATGCCGCTCGTGCGTCCGACCGCGCACGTGACCGAGATGCTCACGGAAAAGCTCCCGGGCGGCGAGTCGCGCGACGAGCGTCCGGTGAGCATGGAGGAGCTGCTCGTGCACATCGGCGACAGTCGCAGCGCGGGATTGCTCGCCCCCGAGACGACCGCCTTCATCGAACGCGCCATCGGTCTCAAGGCTCTTTCGGTGCGCGACGTGATGGTGCCCATTGCCCAGGTGGTGATGCTCGACGC
>DATNGX010000507.1:0-6133 GCA_035605755.1 Candidatus Krumholzibacteriia bacterium | reverse complement strand
CGTCGTGCGCCTCGGGGATGGACACTCGGCAACGCGGGTGCCGCACGAAGGCAAGCTTGCGTTCCACACCCTTCCGCTGCGCTTCTATGAATTCAAAGACGGTGTTTATGTGCGCGAGGCCGATCCGGCGTACGCGAAATTATTGGGAAGGCGCGTCGTTCGCATTGGCGCCACACCCATCGACCAGGCCCTGGACAAGGTTGCCACCACCGCGCAGCGCGACAACGAGCAGCAGGTGCGCTGGATCACGGCCGCCAATCTGTCCTGCGTGGAGATCTTGAATGCGCTCGGCATCGCGAAAAGTCTCGATACCGTCGACGTGACCACGGCCGATGCCAAAGGCAAGGAAACCACCGTGTCCGTGAAAGCGGGCCCGTTTCCGCCCATGCAGCACGAGTATCGCGTGATGCCGCAGGGATGGGTCGACCTCGCGCCGGTCACGACCGCATCGCCGCTGTGGCGGCGCAATCCCACGCAGCTGTTCACGGCGGACTATCTCGAGGATTCAAAGCTTGTGTACGCAAACTTTCGCGGTGTGGCGGATACTCACGATGAGACGCTGGCCCAATTCGGCGATCGTGTGATGGAGCTCGCGAAATCAAAGAATGCGCGTGCACTCGTCATCGATGTGCGCACGAACACCGGCGGCAACAACTTTCTCGGCCGCGCCTTTTTCGAGGACATTCTTAAATCCGACTACAACGCGGCCGACCGGTTGTTCGTGATCACGGGGCGCGAAACCTTCAGTGCGTGTCAGAATTTCTGCAACTGGCTCGACCGCTCCACGGCCGCCATGTTCGTGGGCGAGCCGACGGGGTCCCGGCCCAACTTCGTGGGTGAAGGAAACCAGATCGTACTTCCGTACAGTGGAGTGATCGTGAATGCATCCTCCCGCCTCTGGCAGGACTCGGTGTCCGAGGATATGCGCGTGTGGATAGCACCCGAGCTGGCAACGGAGATGACCTCCGACGATTATCGCAACAACCGTGATCCGGCGTTCGATGCGATTGTCGAGTATCTGAAAACGCGCGATACCGTCGCAGCGGGGCCATAACGCGGCGATACTGCAGGCAGGCGTTTGGATCGGTTGGATTTCTTTGCTAGACTGCACCGATCCGTGACGCCCAAGAAACAATCTCTGTTTGAAGGTCCGCGGGCCTTCGCTCTCCTTGTTCTCCTGGTTGCACTCGTGTTGCGCGTGTGGGACCTCACGTCGCGCTCGCTGTGGCTGGACGAGGCCGTCGAGTACTGGACGGCGACATCGCCTCTTGCGCAGATGCCTGCATACGTCCGCGCGATTATCCAGGACCCGCCGTTTTATTCCTTTCTGCTGCACGTGTGGATGATCCCGACCGATCACGAAGCGTGGATGCGCTTGCTGTCTGTCGTGTTCGGGATGGGCAGTGTCGCCGGCGTGATGGTCCTCGGATACCGGCTCGGGGGCTGGCTCCCGGCGCTGGGCGCCGGCTCGCTGATGGCGATAATTCCCACGGCGATTCACTACTCGCAGGAAGTCGGCCAGTACGCGCCGATGCAGTGCTTCATTGTATGGAGCGCGGTGGCGCTGCTCGATGTGGCACGCGCGCCGAGTCGTGAGAGATATGTCCGCTGGGGCGTGGTTGCGACGGCGGCGATGTACACGTACTACGGCACCGTGCTCCCGGTCGTTGTTCCTTTCCTCTGCTTTGTCGCCGAGAGCGCCATGCAACGTGATCGCGCGCGCACACGCGCTGGCTTGATCACGCTGCTTGCGGTGTTTGTCGCGGTCCTTCCGTTGTTGCTCTATTTCATTCCCAGTCAGCTTCACCGTGGACCCACCGAGCGCGGTCTTGATCCGGGCCACGTATCATCTCTGACGCAGGGTGCGGCCAGTTTCTTGAAGGCGCTCAAGGTGACTATCGGCTTCTGGTTCACGGGCTGGCCGTCCACACCGGTTTCGGAATGGCTGACGATTGCACTCTTTGTCGTTCTGCTGGTGCTCGCGACCCGGATGCAGCGCCGCTTCGCGACATGGGTGGGTGCAACGGTGCTGGTGTATGCGCTGATCGGCTGGCTACACCTTTTTCCGTTCGGATTCCGGCACTCGCTCATCCTCGTTCCGTTGTTCGTACCGCTCGTTGCGTGTTCCCTGCGCGTGCCGAATGCTCGCGTCTATCGCGCGGCGGCGGCCCTTGTTTTCGTCGCACTGTGCGTCTGCGCGATCCTTTCTCCGACCAACCGCGACCTTCGCACGCGCTGGTTCGGAACCTCGCACGCCCTCTGGCCGGAGACCGAGGATATCGGTGCCGCGACCAGATACTGGGCCGAGCATCGCGCGCCCGGACAACCCACCTATGTTTACTATGCCGCTGCGCCTGCGTTCGCGTACTACGCGCAGCAGTACACGCACGAACAGATCGCGCGTCCACCGGATTGGTTTCTGCAGTGCTGGCGCAACCAGGACGCGCCATTCTGCCGGGACGGAAGCGTCTATTACGGGCGCTGGCTGCGTTCGCTCAAGCCGGAGGAGAAGGCGCAGTCCATTTTCGAGACCATGAACCAGGTCCCCAATGAGTTCTGGTTCGTCATGGCGCATTCGCAGAAGCTGGAACAGACCACCATCGGCGCCATGCTGCACCAGTACTTCGATTTCGCGGACCGTGTCACGCTCGATGACGCCGGCGCCGTGCTGCTGCGGCGCAACGCGACCCCGCCGGAATCGAAAACCCCGACAACCACGCCCTAGCGACGCTGGAGTGCCGTCCGCTTCTTTGCTAAAATGCCGGGATGGAAACTCAACTCAAGTCCATCCTCAAGTCTGAGATTACGAACATTCGCGAAGGCGGCCTCTACAAGGAAGAGCGCGTGCTCGAGAGCCCGCAGGCCGCGGCCATCACCGTCAACGGCCACGAAGTCATCAACTTCTGCGCCAACAACTATCTCGGGTTGTCGTCGCATCCCGCCGTAATTGCCGCCGCGCACAAGGCGCTGGACGAATGGGGCTACGGCCTCTCGTCGGTGCGCTTCATCTGCGGGACGCAGGAGATCCACAAGGATCTCGAGCACGGCATCGCGAAGTTTCTGCACACGGACGACGCCATTCTCTATTCATCCTGCTTCGACGCCAACGGCGGTTTGTTCGAAACCCTGCTCGGCGAGCCCGACTGCATCATCTCCGACGAGCTCAACCACGCTTCTATTATTGATGGGGTGCGACTGTGCAAGGCGGAGCGCATGCGCTACCGCAACAGCGACATGAATCACCTCGAGGAATGCCTCAAAGAGGCGCAGAAGTTTCGTGTGCGCATGATTGCGACCGATGGTGTGTTCAGCATGGACGGCTACATCGCGAAGCTCGACCAGATCTGCGCCCTCGCCGAGAAATATGATGCCCTTGTCATGGTGGACGACTCGCACGCCACCGGTTTTGTGGGGAAGACCGGACGCGGAACACCCGAACATTGCGGTGTGATGGGAAAGATCGACGTCATGACGTCGACCCTTGGCAAGGCCATGGGCGGCGCATCCGGCGGCTTTACCACCGGTCGCAAGGAAATCATCGAGATGCTGCGCCAGCGCTCGCGGCCCTACCTCTTTTCCAATTCGGTGGCGCCCCCGATCGTGGCCGGATCGCTCGCCGTGCTCGATCTCCTCGAGAAAAGCACCGAGCTCCGCGACCGACTCGAATCCAACACCAAGTACTTCCGTGACGGAATGACGTCGTCGGGCTTCAATATCGTGCCGGGCACGCATCCGATCACACCCATCATGCTCGGCGACGCCAAACTCGCCCACGACGTCGCCCACGACATGCTCGACGAAGGCATCTACGTCATCGGCTTCAGCTACCCCGTGGTACCCAAAGGCAAGGCGCGCATCCGCGTGCAGATTTCAGCCGCACACACGACGCAGCACCTCGACCGCGCGCTGGAAGGCTTCCGCAAGGTCGGGAAGAAGCACGGGCTGACTTAGGCGGTCCGTTAACATGGTATAATCGGGCATCCCGCGGGCGTCGCATTTTAACGATTTGCGGCGCCCGTTTTCGCTCCACCTCTCGCGCAGAAAGGCCGCTCCCATGCGACTCTTCTCCCTCATCTTGGTCCTGGCTCTTTTTCCTGCCGCACGCTCTGAAGCCGCTCCGCCGCTCTCACACAACTGGAGCAAGATATTCGGCGATGCCCAGACTCAGGATGCGCGGGCCTGCGCGGCCGATCCGTCCGGCAACGTGTGGATAACCGGCCGGGCTCTGGGTCTCGTCAACTGGGGCCTCGGGACGTCGGATTTCGGCACCACCAATGATGGCATGTACCTGGTGAAGTACAGCTCGTCTGGAACCAACCTCGTCGCCAAGGGGTGGGGATACCTCAACAGTGAATTCGGGACTGCGATTGCGTGCGACCTTTCCGGGAATGTCATCCTGGGGGGAACTTTCACCGGCGCGATTAGCGTCGGAGGGGCAAATTTCAACAGCTTCGGCGGAAACGACATCATATTGGCGAAGTTCAACAGCGCGGGGACGCACGTGTGGAGCAAGCAGTTCGGCGATCCGAGCACACAGGTTCCCAACGGTATCGCCGTCGATGCGGCGGGCAATGTGTACATGACCGGTTTTTTCCAGGGCACCGTGAACTTTGGTGGTGGTGGGCTCGTGAGCACGGGCGGATCAACTGACATCTTCCTCGCAAAGTATGATCCCGCGGGAAATCACGTCTGGAGTAAACGATTCGGTGAAACGGCGACTCAGAACGCTGTCGGCATCGCGGTGAGCGCGAGCGGTGACGTTGCGATCACGGGGCTCATGGCCGGCAGTGCGGATTTTGGAGGCGGACTTATCACCAGCGCCGGGTCCAATGACACGTACGTCGCACGTTTCAATACCGCGGGATCGTATGTGTTTGCGAAACGTTTTGGCGATTCTGTGGCACAGGTGGGCAATGCAATCGGATTCGACCCGTCCGGAAATGTGGTCGCCGCCGGCCATTTCCTCGGAACGATCGATTTTGGGGGTGGCGCTCTCACGACCGCGGGCGGGAACGATGTCTACCTCGTGAAACTGGATCCCGCGGGCAATCATGTCTGGAGCAAACGCTTTGGTGATGCGAGCGCGCAAACCACATCTTCAGTCGTGGTCGACGGCGGTGGTGCGATTGTGCTGACCGGCTCGATGGCCGGAACCACCAACTTCGGTGGCGGGAATCTCACCAGTGCAGGGGGCAATGACATCTTTCTCGCGCGATTCGACAACGATGGAACTCATATATGGAGTGCTCGCTACGGTGATGGTTCCGACCAGCACCCGGCGTGCGTGAGAGTGGACGCGGCGAACAACATAGTGCTGGCCGGCGATGTTTTCGGCACCACGGATTTCGGCGGCGGACCACTGGTGGCATCAGGTCAGGATATTTTTCTCGCACGGTTCATTCGCGCCTATCCCGAGATTCACAATATCGTCGATGTGCCGGGCGATCAGGGCGGTTGGGTGAGGGTTTACGTCCAAGGATCCGGGCAGGACCTGGCGAATTCGTCCCCGCAGGTTACGGCATACAATCTATTCCGTCGCGTCGACAACGCGCTTGCCATGCAGGTGGCAAACGAAGGGATCACGGGGCCATCGCACACCATCGACTGGAAGGGGCGTCATTTCTGGCAGGACCCGTCCAGCAACGCGGAAGCCGCCGCCCTGATTCTGTGGGAATCAGTGGGCAGTGCGCCGGCCCGACAGCAGTCCACCGACTACATCATCCTGGCGCCGACACAGGCGGATCAAACCGCGTCGACGACGCCGTACCAAAAGTATTTCGTAATGGCACAGACTACGTCGCCGTCCGTCTTCTACGACAGCGATCCCGACAGCGGCTACTCCGTCGACAATCTTGCGCCGGCAACACCGCAGAATCTGGCGGGCGCAAATTCGAGCTCTCCCGCCGGAATCGCACTCTCGTGGGCCGGGAACAGCGAACATGATCTCAACCACTATGCTGTGTACCGGGGTTCATCGGCCGGATTCGTACCGTTTTCCGGAAACTTGATTGCGTCTCCGGTCGGCGCGTCGTTCCTCGACACGGGCTGGACCCCTGCGAGCGGTCACTACTACAAGGTGAGCGCAGTGGATCACCACGACAACCAGAGCGGGTTCGCACTGCTGACTCCCGCC
>DATNGX010000506.1:0-5533 GCA_035605755.1 Candidatus Krumholzibacteriia bacterium | reverse complement strand
GTGAGTGCGGGATCGAGAGTGTCGGCTGATACCGCGCCGATAGGCGCGGAACCTTTCTTTGTTCCTGCGTCCTGCGCTGGAGCACACGCGAGCATCGTGCCGAGCACGATGCCACTTGCGAAGATTCTGTGGTGACAGCGCATATACAACCGCGCCCCCGGCAGACCCCTAGAAGTTGCGCGTGAGCGCAAACGTGATATCGACCCCGCGCGGCGCCGGAGAAAAATCGAGCTGGTAGCCGACTTTCTGCGGCTCCACATTGCGCGCCGCCGTGTACGCCACCACCGCGCTCACCAGGCGATTCGCCACCGCCGCCGCCAGCATGTAGTCGGAACGGCGATACGACGTCTTGCTGGCCGAGCGCGTTTCCGAGTACTGCACGCGCTTTTCCAGCGACTGCCACGTCCACGGCTCGAAATCGGACACGCGATTGTCCACGTAGTACGCTTCCAACGCGTCCGGATTGATGGACTCCAGATCGTCCGGGTTGAACAAGTCCTGGCGTCCCGTATTCTTGACATCGGCTTCGTACTGGTCGGAATTGTCGAACTCGCGCACGCGCGCGTAGAAATCGTCGGAGTGTCCCGTGCGCGACACGCCCGCGAACTGCACGGCAAGCTGTTGATAATCGTCTTCGCGCTGGTGGCCCTGTACCTGGAACACACCGTACGAAATCCAGATCAACCCTTCCGCCGCGAAAAACGCGGTGGCCCGGCCCTTGTTGTCGAGCTTGTAGTCGCCGAGGCCGGGGAGAAGGAGCGAGTAGAGCGCGGCCCTGGTGGGAGAGATAGGAGCGTTCTCTGTTTCTCCAGAACCCACTTCAGCGCTCCATGCGGCTTCGCGTTCCACACTCGACGTCGAAGCAGGTATCGCGTCACGAAGCGAGATTGCGCCCGCGCTTTGAGTTTGCAGCGTGAGTGCAAGAGCGAACAGCGCGGGTATTTTCACCATCTTATCTCCAGCGCGACTTCGCCGCCGGTATGCCCGCGCGGACGTGCGCGCAGTGAAATGGGTGAGCCGCCGCCGGATCCGGCTTCGGCATCGCCGCGACGCTTGTGGATGATGATGGCGGTTTCAGCGAGCGAGAATGCGCGCGCCGCAAAGCTGATCCACAAGAACGAGTCCGCGTCGTCGAGGGAGTTGTTGCTCTTCTGGCGCATCGACCGGTACGTGGTGCGGTTGTCGGTCTCCGTGTTGTATTCCAGTGTCTGCGAGTCCAGACCCTTCCAATCATCCCAGCCCGAGATGAACCAGTCGTACTTGCCGAGATTTTCGTAGTAGTGCTGCTTGTCCTTCTCTTTGGGAATGTACGGAATGTATCCCGGCCAGATGCCCTGGCCCGACGTCAACTGCCCGCACTCCTCGATGTCGGCCACGGATGTGGGCGGCGTCGGGCAGACGCCGGGAAACTTGTCGATCCAGTTGCTTTCGCTCCAGTGCGCGTCGGCATATGCCTCGTATTCGTCGCGTTCGTCCATGCCCTCGGAGTGGTTCTTGAAGTATCCCGTCCACGCCAGCGCTTCGGCGGCGATGAGCGCGATGCCGCGCTTCTCGTAGCCCATGGAGAGCTCGCCCGTTCCGGGGACGAGCGCGGAATACAGAAGGGGCCACCACGACTGCGGCGCGACAGCGCCGCCTTCCGAATCCAAATCGAGCGCGAGGCTCGCCATCGAGGCTTTCGGAACAGGAATATTTCCAGCTGCCAGGCTGGCGCTGTCGTAGGTGCGCAGCGACGGCGTGAAAACCTCCGCCGCTGTCGCGGCTGTGTTCATGACGCCAAGGCACGTCACAACCAGCGCGCCTCTTCCGAAGAAAATTCGCATCATCCGGGTGCCTCCGGGAACGCCGCCGCCCGCTGGCAGCGACGCGGTTCAATGTCACAGGGGATTGTGAGCCCGGTAACGCCGGCTTGAGACGCCGGCGTTACCGGACAGATGCTAGAACGTGAACGTGACCGACCAGCGATGCACGCGCTCCAGGTCCTGCGCCTGCGGCACGTTGGCGTAATCGAGCGAGAGCTTGTCCTTATAGATGAAGCCCAGGCCGTACGTGAAGTCGCTGAAGTCGCCGTCCTGGTCATACACGTAGCCCAGGCGTCCCGCGAGGAGATTCACGTAACGATATTCGACACCGCCATGCCAGATCTCGCTGCGGCGCTTGGGGCTCGTGCCGTCCGGGTTGTCCCCGGCCACCAGCCACACCAGGCTCTGCTCGATATCGGCCGTTATCAGAAAATTGCTCACGTCGTCCGCAATCGCCGTGTACGCCACGCCGAGGCGCGCCGTGAACGGCAAGGGATCGCTCTGCTCGCGGTCGATGAATGCAATGTCCGGTCCCATGTTCGTCACCGCAAGACCGGTGGCGAGACGGTACTTCGGAACTTTCCACATCGTGCCAACGTCGACGGCGAAGCTCGAGCCGGCGCCTTCCACGTGATCCTGCGTCACGTCGGCCGGCGCCAGATCCACGCGAACGTACTTGAGCGAGATGCCGGCGCCGACATTGGCGCCGAACGTCATGCCGTACGATGCAGTCACCGCAAATTCGTTGCTGGTGAATTCACGCAGCGTGTTGCCCTCGGTATCGGTGGCAATGCTCTTGCCGTAGCCGAGGTACACGATATGAGCTCCCCACACGCCCGACTTTCCGGCCGGGCTCGAATAACCGAGAAACTGGTAGTTCACGTCGCTGGCCAGATCCGGAACCAGCGGGCTGTACATGAAAGCCAGGTTGCGGTTCTTCATGAACGCCATCGCGCCGACGTTCCACCACGAGGCGGTGCCGTCGTCGGCGATCGCGACATAGGCCTCGCCCATGCCGTTGGCTCGCGCGCCCGGGGGGATGGTCAGCGACGGAGCGGCCGACTCGGCCACCGCGAATGCCTGTGAGCTGTACATCAGCACCCCGATAAGGAGCGCACCTGAAAATAATCGACAAAACCGCATGTTGCCTCCTAGGAACCTCTGATAGTACTCCGGCCCTGTAAAGCCGGTCAAGTTGCGCGTTGTCAGCGGATTCGCGATAGCCTTCCGCGCAACACCACAGGGGGCCGATCCACGCCGACAAAGTCGATCGTGGCTACGTACAGATAACTGCCGTTGGCGACGTCACCGCCGGCGCCGTCCCGCCCATCCCATTCGACCCACGCCTCGCCGGCTTCGCGCGTGTCCTCGAGGCGACGCACGAATTTTCCGGACACGGTGTAGACCTCGAGCTTGATCGACGCACGGTTCGAGATGCGGAAGAGGAAGCGCGTCGAATCCTTGAACGGGTTGGGGTAGTTGAACGGCGCCTCGGCATAGTAGTTCGCCGCGTCGGTGACGTCGAACTGGAGCGTGTCGAGGGTCGTGAATCCGAAACTGTCACTCACCTTGTAAACTAGGCGGTGATGTCCGGCATGAAGATCCGGGAGCGGGTACAGTAGCACACCCGATGTATCGGTGCCGCCGTGGTCGTACGAGAAAAACTCGTTCACATCGATGGGCACGGGCAGGTTGTCGATCAGGATGGCCTGGCGTCCCTCGTTGGTGGTGTTGAGAATGTTGATGCCGTCGGCGTCGTTGACGCGCGCGCGCACCGTGTCCCCCGCCTTGACCACCTTGAGCCCGCTCTTGAATCCCAGATCGACACGCGGTGGACCGTCCGCGGGCCTGAGCAGCGTCGAATCGGCGAGCGTCGGCGGAACCACCACCAGCAGGCTGTCGTCGCTGGTGGCCGCGTCGCGCGTGCCGTTGTGCGCGTACGCGCCGGCATAGCCGAGCTCGCCCGTGGCCGCGTAGCGCGGAATGCGGAAGCTCACCTCGAACTGTCCGTTTTTGGCGTCGACAGTTCCCTGGTAGATGGGACCGCCGGGCAGGTAGTACTCGACGCTGAAGCCGCCCGGGCAGTCGAGCGTGTACACGCGGTGCAGCGCGGGCTCACGCACGGTCACCGCCACCGGTCCGTTGAATCCCGTGTCGACGGCGCCGTTCGCGCGCACGTTGCCTTTGAGGGTGTGGCGCAATCCCGCCACCATCGTATCCGGCACGGTCGTGTCCCATTTGACCGCCTGCGCTGGAATGGCCAGGCGCATGGCGGGATCACCCATCAGGTTGTACTTCCACGTATTCTCTTCCTGGAAAATCTGCCAGTTGGTGTCGACCTGTCCGAAGAGCTTGGCCTGCATGAGCGCAACGCCCACCGGCGACGGAAGAGTTCCGAGATGGGTCGGGAACAGATGTTCGAACAGCGAGAAGCACACGCGCTCGTTGGGATTGGGATAGGTCTCGCGCGCCGCGGTGACGGTGGCGATGACGCCGCCCCCTTCGCGCAGGAGCAGCTTCTCGGACAGACTCTTCCCCGCGGGATTGGCGAAGTCACCGATGGTGCAGCTGAACGCGCTCAGAATGGGAAGCCGCTCACCGTTCACGAGCTGGCTCACGTCCGAAGCCAGGAACACCTGTTCGTCCGCCATCTGCACCGAGCTGCCGTGCCCGATATAATTGATGTGCAGCGCGCCCGCGTTCCAGGCGTTTATGAATGCAAGCCGCGACGTCGGCTTGACGCCCGCGATCTCCGGATACTCGGTGAGGTAGATCTTCTGCAGCGCCAGGAAATCGGGAGCGCGGTAGCGCGCGATGTACTCCGACTCCGCCGTCCACTGCGATTCATAACAACTGAATGAAGACTTCTCGTCGTCGGCGAGCAGAATGGTGCGGTGGCGCCAGTCGTCGAGCGGTGCTCCGGTTTCGTACCCGATCACCTTGTCGACGAGGAACGTCGCTTCGGCCGTCGAGGCGGCGGGCAACCGCCCGATGGCGACATCGCTCACCCCGTGTCCGGGGATCTGATCGCCGTCGTCGAGATGCGCGTACCACTCGTCGGTCGAGAACGCGAAAAGCGTCTGTCGCGTGAAATACAAATTGGACGGAAGGAAATCGAGCTGGTTGCTGGCGTGATTCAAGAAGTCTTCGGTGGCATCGCCCAGGAACAGCACGTACGCGAGCCGGTGGTTGCCGTTGGCATCCACATAGTTGTCGTAGAGATACCGGATGTAGTTGCGAATACCCATCGGGTCGGGCATGCCGCCCGAGAAGTTGTCGTACACATCGTCGGTGCTGACCACCTTGACGCTGGGATTCGTGTAGCCGGGCAGGTTCCCCGCGCGATAGCTGCGCAGTTTTTCCGCGGCGGACCGCATGTCGCGGTGCGTGATGATCAGCATGTTGGGCCCGTTGTTTTCATGGCGCAGCTCGACCGGCGTAAAGCGCGACACCGTCGCGTGCTTGAAGCCCGCCGGCGTCCCCACCCACAAATGATGCCGGCGACCGGTGAGATTGACGCCCACGCGTACCATGCGTTCGCTTCCCGCCGCGGCCACCAGGGCTCCGGTGAGATACGCGGGATTCCACATGTCGGTGACGTCGAACGCGTACATCGTGCCCGAGCTGGAGAAACCCGGCGCGCGCATGGTGACGGCCCCGCTCGAATCCGGCGTCGAGAACATCGCGGCATCACCGGTGGCAGCAATGCGGCGCTCGTACCAGATGGAGTA
>DATNGX010000505.1:0-4747 GCA_035605755.1 Candidatus Krumholzibacteriia bacterium | reverse complement strand
GAAGAAGAGCGTCCGGTCGGTCTCCGTTGCGAGCGAGATCAGCTTGCCCTTCGCGGCCGGGTTCGTCCGGTCGTAGATGTACTGGAGATTCGTCGTCTTCCCGCACAGACCGGGGCCGTAGTAGACGATCTTGCAGTTGATTTCACGCGATGAATAATTGATGAGCGACATGCTGGCCTCGCGTCCCCGTTAGTCCTTGAACAGCGAATCGATTTCTTTGTTGAGCTCGTCGGCAAATCCCTTGTCGAACTGCTTCAAGTCCTCGTTCTCGTATTCGAGCTTGTTGAACAGACGATTGAGGACGGTGTCGAGATTGTCGACCGCCTTCTTGACGCGCAGGCGCACAAGACCGAGCGTCGTACGCTTGTTGAACAGCACCACGAGGATGATGGCCTGCGCCACGCGCGAGAGATACATGCTCTCGTCGACGCCCTGGTGGTACAGGGTGGAAAAGTCTTTTTCGCCGATCAGCGTGGCGAGCTGGGCGTTGGCCTCGAAGTCGGCCGCGCACAAAGACGCGAAGCTCATGAGGTCGAACTCCGGCTCCATGCCGACGCTTGCAATCAACTGGCCGGTCTTGTCGATCAGGAGCACACTCGTCGAATTGGAGTTATCGATGAGCTCCTTGAGGACCGAGTTTATGGCCCAGTAGTCCTCTTCGTAGATCGTCCAATCAGCACGTACCATGATTCAGCTCCGAGGGGCGTAATCGACGCCGGAAAAAAATACCGCCGGCCGGACCGTCCAGCCGGGGGTCAAGCGCTACAGCGCTTCGCGGCGGTCGATGGCGCGGGCAAGGGTCGTATCGTCAACGAATTCAAGGGTCCCGCCCATTGGAAGCCCTCTAGCAAGTCTCGTGACAGTACAACCGGTGTCCGCTACGGAGCGGGCGATGTACAGAGCGGTGGCGTCGCCCTCGACGGTAGGGTTCGTGGCGACAATGAGTTCGCGGACATGGCCGTCGCGAACACGCGCGGGCAGATTCCTGAGGTTCAAATTTTCCGGGCCGATTCCGTCGACCGGAGACAGCACTCCGTGGAGGACGTGGTAAAGACCCCGGTAGTGACGGGTGCGTTCCATGACAATGACGTCCTGCGGCTGCTCGACCACGCAAATCAGCTCCTGGTTGCGGCCGGGATCTTTGCAAATTGCACACTGCTCGGACTCGGTGATGGAGCCGCAGGAGGAGCAGAAATGGACCTTCTGTTTGAGCTCGGCAAGAAGCGCCGAAAGACGCTCGGCGTCCTGGTCGGAACGCAGGAGGTGCAGCGCAAGGCGCAGCGCACTCTTGGTCCCGATGCCGGGCAGACGCGAGAGTGATTTGACCAGGGAAGAGAGGGTCTCTGAGCCGAAATCCATTGCGTGCGGCGCCGGCTCCTATCAGAACAAGCCGGGGATGTTGATGCCCCCGGTGATGGACGCGATGCGTTCCTTGGCCAGGTCCGATGCCTTCTGGTGGGCCTGATTCACGGCCGCCATGATGAGCTCCTGCAGCATTTCGCGGTCGCCGTCCTTCATGGCGTCCTCGCTGATGGTGAGCTTGATGATTTCCTGTTTGCCGTTCATGCGCACGGTGACGGCGCCACCGCCCGCCGCAACCTCGAACTCTTCTTTGGCAAGCTCCTCTTCCATCTTCGCCATCTTGGCCTGCATCTGCTGCGCCTGCTTCACCATCTTCATGATGTTTGTCATGGACGAATCTCCCGGTGGTTAAGTCTGATAGCGAACGATCTCGCCGTCGAAATCTTTCATGAGCTTCTGGAGCACGGGCTTCTTGTCTTCCGACACATCGCGCAGGCGTTCCTCCTGCGGCTTCTGCTTCGCAACCGCTTCGTCGATGGCGAAGGCGCGCTCCTCCCCTTCGAGGAAGCACACGATCTCGATCTTGCGACCGAAATATTTCTCGAACATCGAACAGATGAACTCGAGACTCTCCGGCCGCGACGCCTGTTCTTTCTGGAGCGAGAAGCTCTTCTGGAAACGGATCGAGAGCTTCTGTCCGTCGAACGAATACGGTTTGCCCGAGATCAGGCACACGCCCAGCGACACGCGCTTCTGCCTCACAAAGGTGACGAACCCATCCCAGAGCTGCTGCACTTTGGGCAGATCCAGCGCGGCGTCGGACGACACCGGTGCGACAGCACCGGAATCTTCGGGGTCACCCATCGCGGTTGTTTCCGCTACCGGATGTGCCACTCGCGCCGGCGTTTCGCCGATGGAGGGCGCCGGCACGCCGGCGATGGGAAGCTGCGCGTTGCCAGAGAGCGCCGCGCCGACAGGCGCGGCCGAAGCCGACGCGGAGCTGCCACGTCCCTTGGGTTGCTGCATCCGCGCCGTTGCACTGGTGTCCGCGGAACCACCGCCGGCCCCTTCCAGACGACCAATGAGCGTTCGCACGTCTGTTTGCCGATCCAGGAGGGTCAGATCGACCACCACACTCTCAAAATAGATGCGCGGATCGGTGGCCTCCTTCAGGCGCGACGACGCGTTGCACAGACGCTCCACGATGGTGACGAGATCGGCCAGCTCGTAATGCTTGAGACTTGTGCGCAGATGATCGACTTCAGCTTTGGAACGGAACAACAGTCCCGAGAGATCACCGGGCACGCTCAGGATCATGAGGTCGCGATACCCTTCGAGCAGCGCGGAGAGCAGATCGTTGAGATCGACACCCTCGTTGATGGCGCTGTCGAGGAGTCGGAGCGGCGCGGTCGCATCACCGGACGCGATGGCGTCGACGAGAGCGAGTACTTTCTCCTGATCCATGAGTCCCAGGATGCCGCGCACCGCCTGCGCCGTCACGTTGCCGCCGGAAGCGGTGACGCACTGATCGAGAAGGCTGGTGCCGTCGCGCATGCTCCCGTCGGCTTTGCGCGCGAGCAGCCGCAGCGCGTCCGCTTCGAACTTCACTTTTTCACTCTTGCAGATGAACTCCAGGCGTCCGGCGATCTCGCCGTTCTCGAGACGCTTGAAGTGATGGCGCTGGCAGCGCGACTTGATGGTGTCGGGAATCTTCTGCGGCGAGGTGGTGGCAAAGATGAAATAGACGTGTGCCGGCGGCTCTTCCAGCGTTTTCAGGAGCGCGTTGAAGGCGTGCGTCGAGAGCATGTGCACCTCGTCGATGACGTACACCTTGTTCTTGCTCTGGCTGGGCGTGAACCCGATCGACTCCTGCAGCTCACGCACGCTCTCCACACCGGTGTGGGATGCGCCGTCGATCTCCATCACGTCGAGGTGCGTGCCCTTGAGCACGGCGAGGCACGACGGGCACTTGTTGCACGGATTGCCGTTCTTGACGTTTTCGCAGTTGATGACACGGGCCAGGATGCGCGCCGTGCTTGTCTTTCCGCATCCGCGCGGACCCGAGAAGAGGTATGCATGCGAGACGCGGTCGGACTCCACCGCCATCTTGAGCGTGCGCGAGATATGCTCCTGCCCGACCACATCATCGAATGTGAGCGGCCGCCATTTTCGTGCGAGCACTTCGTAACTCATATCGATTTCCTTTTTGATAGCGCCCGTGAGAGGCGACCAGGCTTGACCACGTCACATGGCCCGGTCCATTTACCGCTGCTACCTTCCGGTCCTGACGGGATTCATGGCAGGCCATTGCGTGGGACCCGGCCGCCACTCACGCGCGCGATTCACACACTCAATCCTAAGTCGGCCGGCACGGCGAAGGCAGGAAAAAAATGGTGGAGCTGAGGGGGATCGAACCCCTGACCTCGTCATTGCGAACGACGCGCTCTCCCAGCTGAGCTACAGCCCCACCTGACCGATCCAAGACCGGCGATGATCGTATATGTATGGCGGAGAGAGAGGGATTCGAACCCTCGGAACGCTTGCGCGCTCAACGGTTTTCGAGACCGCCCCATTCGACCGCTCTGGCATCTCTCCGGCGGCATACTACCCGATGCCGCCGGTCCAAGGCAAGCCTCTCAAACATCGATAACTACGGGCTTTTTGTTCTCTCCGATGGCGACCATCACGAACTGCCCGGTGACGGCGTGCAGGCGGTCGCTGGTGCGCAGGTATTCCACGTAGACGTCGACGGTGACCTGGACGCTGGTGTTTCCCAGCCGCGTCACGCGCGCGACCATCTCCACGATCGATCCGGCCGGAATGGGATGCTTGAAATCGATGCGGTCGAGAGACGCCGTGACCACCGGATAGCGGCTGAAGCGGCTGGCCGCGATGGCGGCGATCTCGTCCATCCACCCCAGCAGCTCACCACCCGAGAGCGTGTTGTAGCTGTTGGTGGTGTGCGGGGCGACTACCTTGGCCGTGCGCGTTTCCGACTTCCCCACCAGCTCGGCGAGCTTTCCGCTACTCAGATCCCGTTCCATCGTTCTCCTTCGCGGCGCGCCGCCTCTCGAGCGCGTCGACAATGTCCCACTGTTCCCCGGCACTCATGCCGCCCCACGCCGCGATCTCATCCAGCGTGCGCAGGCAACCCACGCACCGGTTGTGGGCGCGGTCCACGATGCATGTGTTGTTGCAGGGAGAAGGTGGAGGATTACGTCGATCCATGAGAAGCGAATTCTACGCGGGCGGGGTCCCGGACGCAAAGCCCTGCGACACCGCGCGGGCGATCTCGAACGAGCGTTCGCAGGTGGCCAGGCTCGAGCCCGCCAGTCCGCATGTGGCCGTTACCAGTGAGCGCGCGAGCACCCGCTCGGGGCCCTCTTCGCCGGCCAGGCGGGCGGCGGCGTCACGCCAGCGCGCCACGATCTCATCCGCGTGAATG
>DATNGX010000504.1:0-3470 GCA_035605755.1 Candidatus Krumholzibacteriia bacterium | reverse complement strand
CGGTATTCTGCGCCGCGCGGACGTAGAAGTCGGACAGACCCGGCACGCTGGCGGGCTCGGCGATGGCGGTGTTCTCGACGTGACCACCGAAGAAGGCTTCGTCGCCGCCAAAGAGAACGCGGAAGTCTTCGGCGAAGATTTCGCGCGGGCGATAGGCATGCGCAGCGAGATCGTTGAACGTCGATTCGTTGCTGATGCCGCGCACGTCGCGATACTCGCTCCAGCGCGACGACCCCGCCGGCATGAACTTGTTGTGAAACACATGGCCGAGCTCGTGCGCGATCACGTACGCGGCAACGGCCGGCTCGATGTCGCGCACGTGCGGGCTGAGGAACATTTCGTTGCCCGATGTCGAGCTCGCAAGAACACCGCGGCGCGGATACGGCAGGATGTAGATGCGCGTCTCGAGCGGAAGGTGGGGGTGACGAATGCCACCGAGCACGTGATCGACGAGTCCGGAGGTGAAGGGATGAAAGCTGCCATCACCCTTGTTGTAGATCGACGCGTCCGAGATGTCGGTGATCACCGGCACCATGCGGCCGTCGGGGAGCTGGATGGCGGGCGAGCCCTGCCAGGTGGTGAGGCGCAGAGCCAGATCCTCGGCCGTGAAGACGGTGGCGGTGATCCCGTTCGCGTAGCGGTACTGCTCGGGCGCGGCGGATGCGGCACCCGGAACGAGGAGCCCCAGGATCGAAATCGCCGCCAGCGACCGCAAGAATTCTGATATACCGTGTTTCATACGCCAAAGTGAGACAGTGCTCTGAACTCTATATATTGCAACGGATGAACCGCGCCGACCGCGGCGCCGGTGGGAGCGGGAAGGCCCCTCCAGCCGTCAAAGTAACCAACTGGAGAATAAGAAGTTGAGAAGCGGTAATAGCACCGGCAAGATTACCGGTGTTTGCGTAGGGAACCCGACCCGGAAAAAACTTCCGCCTGGACTGGGAGCTTTACCCCAGGCCTGCGATGGGCGGCTACGCCAACCCACCCAGCCTTTCGGCTAGAAATTCATTCCCGTCGAGAAGTAGGGCCGGATCCGGCCTTTGGATGAGTAGCCGACATCGACGCGCAGAACATCCTGGATGGGAGAGAACAGCCGCACGCCCATGCCGAATCCGCTGTGGAAGTTGTCGTACTTGAACTCGGATTGATCGGTCCAGCCGATGCCGCCATCCACGAACAACACCATGCCCAGCTGAAAGTCAGTCAGTCCGATGAATGGCAGCTTGTAGAAAACCTTCGGCCACGGCGTCATGCGCAGCTCCGCCGTCTGAATCCACCTGTGCGCGGAGCGAAAGTCACTGCGCTCGTAACCACGAATCGTTCCCGGTCCGCCGATGCCGAGACGGATGTAGTCCGGGTAGTCGGCGAGCTGCACGGTGAGCGCCGAACGGAGCGCGAGCACGGTGGATTCGTCCAGGGGCTGAAAGAACCTCATGTCGTTGTCGATGCGGTAGTAGTGATCCCCTTCTCCGCGCACAATGAAGTTGGAGAGAACATTGGCGTAGAACAATCCGCCGCGCCGCGGCTTGAGTGACGCGTCCCGGTTGTCGAAACGAAATCCCACCGACGGCGACACCAGCTCTTCCTCGTCGGTCGTTTCGGCAGTCACTCCGATGTTGTTGTGCGCGTATGCGAGCCCGGTGAGTATCTGCGAAAACGCGATACGACGCTCGGTCAGCGGAACGTTGAGATTGGCCGCCAGGCGCGACTGCCGGAAAATGGCCGGGGCGCTGGTGGGCTCGGTGCGTTCGAAGAACGACGCGCGCGCACCCACGCCGAGGTGCTTCCACCCCACCCACCCCGACGACCAACCGATGGACGCCGAGTTGTTTTCGTGATTGTCGCGCACCCCCTCCAGCGAGAAACTCTCCAGCCGCCTTCTGAAATTGCGGTCGCTCCACTTGAGCCCGTAGGTGATGCGCTCGGTGTTGAAGTCGTAGTCGAGCACCGGATAGATCAACTTGAGAAGCAGGCTCGGTCGCTCGGTGATCATGACGTGGAGAATGCAGCGGTCGTCGCCGATGGGCTCGACGTTGATCTCCACGGTTGCGAACGGGCTCAGGTCGCCGAGGAAGCGCTGGTCGCGGTCCACAGCCAGGGCGTCCAGACGCCGCCCGGGCTGCGATTCCATCTCGCGCAGAATGGCGATGGTCTTGACGCGCGTGTTGTTGTGAACCAGAACCGAGTCGATCGTCCGGCCCTGCGCCCACTGGTAGGCGAGCGTGTCAAAGCGCGTCGACGAAGCGCGGGAATCAGGAGAGAAAAAACAGACGGCCAGGAGCGCGATGAAAAGCGCCGCTCCGGTCTTGAACAACGGCATACGCATCAAGCATAAGCCGCGCTCGCCGCACTGTGAAAGCTCAAAACCTTCTGGAAGATCAGGATGCGGGCGCGACCGCCGGCTCACCCATCGGCCTTGGAGACGGGGGCGCAGGCTCGACCGGCCGCGATCCGAAGCGGCTGAGCACGATGGCACCCAGCCCGACCACGTAGGCGAACAGCCACACGAAGGTGCTCACGATCTGAAAGAGCACGTAGGGCGCCAGCGGTCCACGACCGAGGATGTCGATGGCAATAGCGATGATCTCGGGGATCGACATCACGAGGATGCCGAGGAAGAGATGTGTGAAGGCGCCGCCGTGAATGCCCGCCCGCACGGCGATGGCGCGCCCCACGGTGAACACGAACGCCGCGCATGAAATCACGTAGATACCGATGCAGCTCACGAACAGAACGATGGCGAGCGGAATGCCCACAATCGTGATGATGAGCGGAATCATGACGATGAGAAGCGCGAACAGACCGATTACCGCGCTCAGGACGCCGGCGCCGAAGCACTTGAACATGGCCGCGGCAATGTGCGAGCTGACGCGCTCGATCTTTCCGCGCAGGAAGAGCATGGTGATGAAGAACAGCACCAGGGCCACGAAGAACATGCCCAGGCTCACAAAAGCGCGGATGGTGCGCATACCCACGTGCAGGCGGTCGCCGATTTCGGTGGCCACTCCACCCACCTGGACGCGCTCACCGCGAATAATCACTTCTTCGTCTTCTTCGATGCTGCCGCCGATCGCGACCACGTCGCCTTTGATCTCGGCGCCGCGGCGCGCGCGGATCTCGCCGCCCATCACGACGACGGAGCCGGCTACTTTGCCTTCGATGATGGCGTTGCCGCCGAACACGACCACGTCACCGGCAACGGTTTCGTCGGCGGGAATGAACACACTTTCCGCCACCTTCACGATGGCGTCGCCTTCGTTGACCGTATTGTCGCCGAGGTTGACGCGGTAATGAACCATGCCGCTGTCTTTTTCGGCCGTGGTTCCCTGTTCCTGTATCTGCACGCCGCTGCCGCCGATGATGATCTTCTTGCGCACCGTGCCCGGAGGCGCCGGCGGCGCGGGAATTTCAATCACCGTGGTGTCGGGATGCGATGCTTTGCCTGCAAAGGAGGCGCGACCCGGGAG
>DATNGX010000503.1:0-3752 GCA_035605755.1 Candidatus Krumholzibacteriia bacterium | reverse complement strand
CTACCGCTAGTGCCCGTCCCAGGGCTCGATGGTGATCTCGCCGACGCGTACGCCCTGGTAGACGTCGTCATCGAAGAAGTAGTCACGCAGCTCGTGGTTGGGCTGATTGGCGATGCGTAGCATTTTGGCCTGCACGCGATAGCGACCGGGTGCCAGGTCGGTCGGCAGTTTTACGCGCACGTTGTCCTCGACGATGTCTTCCATGCGCCAGGCATCGGGACCGAACAATCCACCCAGTATCATGTGGTCCGACCGGAAGCGGTAACGCTCGTGCCGGATTTTCTCCATCACTTTGCGCGTGATCTTGGGGAAGGGTTTCCCCTCGAACGGAAGTGAAATGATCTTGCGATCGAATCGCACCGACACCACGTACGCTCCCGGCGTCAGCACGTTGCGCCGAGACCAGTAGAGGTCCATCTCGAGCTCTCCACCGGGCGGCAGAATCCCGAAGCCGCGAATGGTGGCTCCATCCAGCATGGTTTCGCCCGACATTTCGCCGATCGGGGTTGCCTCCACGGGGAGCGCGTCCACCACGGGACGCGGCACCGGGCGCGGCAGCGTGCTCAGGCGTTCCTCGTTGCGCCAGCGAAATGCGGTGATTCCGTCGTCCAAGTCCTGCGCCACGAACTCGTACTTGAGCGAACGGAACATGTCGTCGGCGTCCTGCGCATCGTTGGGGTCCATCGTCCAGTAGTTGAGAATGAGCCCCTGCGGCAGCGAACGATTGATGACCACGTGCGTCACGCGGTTGGTGCGAATGAGCCGGTCCTTGTCGCGCGCACTCGTGTACGGGCTCACGATGTCGCGCGCCGCCGTCATGCGGTCATCGACGTGAAGATCGTTGGGCGGCGCATGCTGGTCGAGCGTGCACACCACGTAATGCGGCGTGAAGGCCGAGATGAGATACGACGTTACCGGATCACTCGCAATCACCGAGCCGGGCGGCAGCGTCTCTGCCAATTCATACAATCCGCGCGCCCAGCGGTCGGGGCCGTTGCGTCGCTCCGCCGCGACCACCGACGGTGTGAACGAGTTCTGGCGCATAATCGGAATCACAATCGCAAGCACCGCCAGCCCCAGCACGGTCTTGGTGACGCGCGCACCGTGCGGCTTCCAGCTCACCACGAAAAACGCCGGCAGGAGGTACACCGGCACCATCACGTCGAGGCGGAACACGATGTACTTGAGCACCGCGTAGAGCGGCGTGACGATGAACGGAATCAATTCGATGGCGAGATAGGTGAGCATCGCGGCAATTGCATACCCCACGCCGGGAACATTCTGACGCCGTCCCCACAGCGGGCGGATGCAGAAGAGCGACACGATGCCGAGCAGTCCCAGGCTGCGCCACACCTGCACCGGATCGGCGATGAACCACTGCGGGGTCACGAACACCGCATCCTGCACCTGGTTGTGGAGCGGATTGGTCTGATAGGCGGTGAAGAAGCGATACAGCCCGTAGGGCAGGGCGCCCGCGATGGCGGCGAGCATCACGCGCAGCGAGCGCGAGATGTGTTCATCCCATCCCTTGCACGGCGAACACGTCTTCCATAGAAGCAGCACACCGGAAACCGCGCCACACACCACGGCGTACTGGATGTGCACCGCCGACGCCGCAAAGGCAAACACCACGCACCAGCGCAACGCCACCTTGGGCCCGCGGTGGACGAACTCGATGGCCGATGCGATGAACATCAGCATGAACGCGGCGCCGAAACGGTTGGAATAGAACGCGGCGCGAATCATGTCGGAGCCCACGCCCCAGTCGCTGCCGATCAGGAAGAACACCGCCGCCACCACCGCGGCCACGCGATGCCGCAGCATGCTGCGCGCCGACGTGTAGACCACGAACGTCATCGTGAGCAGCAACAGCGCGCCCACCACCGCGAACACGTCGATGGGCGACGCGCCCGTGTGTCGCGCAAACAGGCCGTACACCGCGTGCAGGAGGCCCTTGCGAAAATCCTGGCCGTCCGCGCCCGGCGCGAGATAAATCGCGGTGGTGGGAAATGGGTGGCCCGTGCGCGCAATCTCCGCCACGTAGCCCGCGTGATCGATACTGTCGCTCGTGATGGCGAGCGGAGGACCCGTGATGGCGACACCGATCACCGGCATCAGTGTCATCGCGGCAAACAGAATCAGAAGCTGTTTTTCGTAGCGCCGCAGCCGCGGCTTGACCACTTCGATGCGCGTGCGGTCACGATTTGGAACCGCCGCACACATCGCGATGATCAGAATGGGCAGGGCAGCGCGAAACGCGTCGAGCGAGACTCCCGTGATCGCCCACCCAAAACAAAGCACGAAGAGAAAAATGAGGCCGTTCAGGAAAACGCGCGTGATGGTCTCGATCGGATCATCGCCCAGCGGCCGCGTGAAGCGCCACAGCGCGTACCCCGGCAGCACCACACACGTCGCCCACATCGCCGGAATCCCGATCCACTGCGCCATCCACCCCTTCAAAAAGGGCACAAACGCATACGCCGCAATGGCGAGCAGTGAAACGCCGAGCAAAGATCGAAAAACGCGCAATGGAGCCTCCGGGAGTGGCGGATGCTAAGGCTTCACGGTCTGCATTGGCTAGCGTGAGATTCGGCTGTCGTAGTCGGTGCGATTGACGTATCCAGCCGATCCCTCTTCGGAAATCACGCGGCCCGGGATGCCGACGACGACGGAATGGTCGGGGACATCCTTGGTCACGACACAGTTGGCGCCGATGGCCACGTCATTTCCAATCTTGACCGCGCCCACGATCTTGGCGCCGGGGCCGATGTAGACGTTGTCGCCGAGCACCGGGCAGCCCTTCTTTTCGCCGCGATTCGCCTCGCCCAGCGTCACACCGTGCGAGATGTTGCAATTCCTGCCGATGACGCTTTTCTCGTTCACCACGATGCCGCCGAAGTGCCCGATGTAGAACCCGCTGCCAATGGAGGTTTCGAACGGAACCGAGATCCCGAACTTGTACGTGTAGTGGCTGAGCATGCGACGCGCGAAGGGATAGACCATGAAACGGCACAGGGGGTGCGAACGCGAGAACGCGCAGGTTCGCATCCAGAAGTTGTATTTGAAGGCACTTCCGCGCAGGACGTGGTTGAGCAGCGTCGCGGTGTCGAGCCGATCGGAAATCCTGTAGAGGTCGGAAAGGACGAGGTAGCGGTACTCCCGGTACGTCATGCCCAGGATTAGACCTAAGGTTTTGTCTTTATGCAAGATGAGTCTCCATGCTAGAATGGATTCTCCGTCGTGCAGTACCACCCCCAAGACATTTCGGCTGTGCCGTACCGCATCCTGATTCTGGACACCGAGCTCGATATGGGCGGCAAGGAAAAGCTGCTCTATCAGTTCATGGAACGGGTGGATCGAAGCCGTTTTGAGATCGTGGTTTGCTGCTTGAAACGGGGCGGCTACTACAAGAAACCGATCGAGGGCCTTGGAATCCGCGTCTATGACGGCCTGCTCCGGCACCGCTACGACGCGCTCGCTTTCCGCACCCTGGCGAAAATCCTGCGGACGGAGAAGATCGACATGATCGAGACGTTTGCGCATCCCAACACGGTTCTGCTGTCGTTCCTGGCGCGGCAGCGGGGGATGGTGCGGCGCGTCGTGGTCTCTCATCATGCGGTGGGCAGCGACATGCACAAGACGCACGTGTTTCCGGGCTACACGCTGCCGTTCCTGCGGCGCATGGATGCGCACCTGGCCGTGGCCGAGGCTCAGCGACGCTACCTGGTCGACGTCGAGAAGCTGCCGGCGTC
>DATNGX010000502.1:0-3127 GCA_035605755.1 Candidatus Krumholzibacteriia bacterium | reverse complement strand
TGGAACGTGCCGACGATGGTGCCTTCGGCGGTGAGCGGCTGCGCCATGGTGGGTGATTGCGTCATGGCCGTCATGCTGCCGCTGGTCGTGCCGACCATGCCGGTCGCGCGCGCGAGCCCGAAGTCCATCAGCTTCACGCCGCCCTTGGTGAGCATGATGTTGCCGGGTTTCAGATCGCGGTGCACCACGCCCGCGCGATGCGCGCGATCCAGTGCGTCGGACACCTGGGCGCCGATGCGCAACACGTCGGCCGGCGGCAGCGCGCCGCGCGCGATACGCGCCGCCAGCGTTTCACCGTCGACGAGCTCCATCACCAGGTAGTCTGTCGAGCCCTCGCGGCCGATGTCGTGCAGCGTGCATATATTAGGATGATTGAGCGACGAAACGGTTCTGGCTTCGCGCTCGAAACGGGCACGCACTTCGCTGTTCGACGAGAGATGCTGCGGGAGCACTTTGACCGCGACGTCGCGACCCAGGCGCGTGTCGCGGGCACGGTACACTTCGCCCATCCCGCCCGCGCCCAGCGGCGAGACGATTTCGTATGGACCCAGTTTGGTTCCCGGTGTGAGCATCAATGGCGCTCGATACGCGTCGGCCAGGAGGTGAGCACACGCAGCGGTGCAGGGTTCGACTGCACTTCGCCTTCCTGGATGAGCAAACGTTTCATATCCGGTCTCTGCCGGGCGAGACCCTGGTTGGGACCCAGCGTGAGCAACACGCGCGACTCGCCCTGGCGGAACCCGCCCTCGAACGAGACCGGCGTTGCGATGACGCGACCCTTGATGTCCTGGGTAATCAACGTTCCCCCGTCGCTCGACCACAGCGGGTTCTGTCCGTTGGATTCCGTGTCGAGCGCCAGTTGGAAGCGCGATCCGGGACGCGGGAACGACATGATGCGCACTTCGACTTTGCCCAGGGTTCCGACCGTGCACGCAAACCATCTTCCGTCGGGCGAGAGTGAGCCGCCCACCTCGTAGTCGGCAGTCGTCTGAACCGGCGCCGCGTTGGCGGGATTGTCGACCGGCACCGCCCACAGGTCGAAATTACCCGTCGAATCGCTGCACAGGACGGCGAGCATGTTGCCGTCGGCAGTCCACCCCATGGGCTGCGCAAACAATCCCGGCGCGGTGAACAACGTCGTGTCGGTCGAGGTCTCGGTCGAGTACACGTGGATCACATCGGTCGCATTGTTCAGCGCATATGCAATGCGCTTCGAGTCCGGCGACCAGACCGAGTTACCGAGACCGCCGGCCCTCGCTGCTGAAAAAAATGTCAGCCGTACGGGCACGGGATGATCGAGATCGACGAGCCAGAGGTCACCCTCTGCGCCCATCGTCGCCGCGACGTGTCGCTGATCGGGGGCGAGCGCCGCGTCCGTCGGCGTATCGAAGTCGCGCGGCAACCGTGGTCCCATCGTGCGCGTGGCGATATCATACCAGTGACCCCAGCCACGATACTTGAACTCGCGCTGGTGCACGACAGTTCCTCTTCCGTCATCGGCGAGGTTGGCGTCGCCGATCTTGTCCCAGATTCCGCACTGAGCGATCTCGCGCGCTTCGCCTTCGAACTTGAGCGCGTCTTCGTCGAAGCGCTGCACCATCACGCGACGCTTCTCCACCGTGGTCACCCACCCGGCAACGGAAGGACGCGCATATTTTTCGCCAATACGCAGCGCGCGGGCCGGTCCACCGTCGATGTCACCGGCGCAAATCCAGTTGCGTCCGTCGCGACAGATCGCCACGTACAGAAAGTGTTTTCCGTCGCTGAGGAGAATCGGATAACGATGCCCCACCTCACCGCGACCTTTGTCGAGCGTCGTGATCTGAACGGGATTGCCACCCGCGGCGGGCACTTTGAACACCGGCCCGCTCGCGGTCGGCACATACACAATGGTGCCATCTTTCGACCACGAACCGCCGCGACCGTCGGAGATGTCGGTGATGACGGCCGCCCCGGAACCATCCAGTCCCATGCGGCGCAACTTGCCCTGGCCAAAGAAGCCGATGGAACGGCCATCCGGTGACCAGAACGGGTACGACGACACTTCCGTCCCCGGAAGCAGACGGCATTCGTCGCGATCGAGCCGGCGCACCGCCAACATCGGCGTATTGGACGAATCAATTACCGCGCACACGAGGGTTCGTCCATCCGGCGACAGAACCGGATCAGCGGGTATTTGAAATGTGGCGCCGGCGGGAGGTTCGAGGGTGAATTCATATTCCGGCACGACCACCTCGCCGCCGCGATCGCGCATCAACGCGCCGGTGAGCGCGACGGTCAGCACCGCGATCAGTGCAAGCCCGATCCACGTGCGCAGCGACGTACGCCGCTTGGTCGCCACGACGGGCGTCGATTCGACTGCGCCGCCACCGCGCGCAATCTCATCGAGCTCGAGACGCACGTCTCCGGCATCGCGCTGGCGCTCGCGCGGGTCCTTGCGCAGGCAGCGCTTGAGAAGCTCCACCAGCCGGGGCGATGTTCCCGCCGGCAACGCCTTCCAGTCCGGTTCGCGTTCGAGAATGCGCGCCACCATGTCGGACACGGTTTCGCCTTCGAACGCTTTGCGGCCCGTCAAACATTCGTAGACCACGCATGCAAACGACCAGATGTCTGTGCGGCGGTCGACGCCCTTGCCGCGCGCCTGCTCGGGACTCATGTACGCCGCGGTGCCGAGAATCACGCCGGCGCGCGTCGCCTGATTGGGAAGCGTGGGTGAGTGCGAAAGATTGGGATCCGAGCCGCTGGCGCTTGCGCCACTGCTCATCGCGAGTCCGAAGTCGAGCACCTTGGCGTCGCCCGCGCTCGTGAACATGATGTTGCCAGGTTTCAAATCGCGGTGCACGACACCGCGCTCGTGGGCCGCTTCCAGCGCCGCCGCCACCTGGCGCGCCATGTCGAGGGTGTCAGAAAGAGAAAGCGGGCCGCGCGCAATGCGGTCAGCGAGCGTCTCGCCGTCCACCAGCTCGAGCACGAGATAGCGCGCGCCGGATACTTCTTCGAGACCGAGAATGCCGGCGATGTTCGGGTGCGACAACGAGGCGAGCAGCTTGGCTTCGCGTTCGAAACGCGCGAGGCGTTCGGGGTCATCGGCGAAGGCTTCAGGAAGCGACTTGGTGGCGACGTCGCG
>DATNGX010000501.1:0-7019 GCA_035605755.1 Candidatus Krumholzibacteriia bacterium | reverse complement strand
GACGTGGTGCTTGCGATCGTGGCGTACCTGTTTGCGCGCAAGAGCACGTTCGTTCCGTATGAGCGCGGTCGCTGGCTGGGCGCTCTGGCGAGTCTCGACGCCGGACTGACGGGGTTGTGGGTGCTCGATTCCATGGTGGACACAATCGCGTTGCGGCTGGCCGCCAAAATGATATGGGCAGCGCTTACCGCGCTCCTGGCCCTGCGCATATCGAAGGTAAGCTGGAGCGCTGTACAGCAGCTCGCCTCGCGCAAAGGGTCGCGTTCATGATGTCGTCAGACGACCCTCCCCCCATAGATATCCATTACCTTCTGCAGGAACTTGATGGCATCCGCGCGCGGGCGCTGGAATGAATTGCGTCCGATGATGGAGCCGTTGCCGCCGCCGTCGCGGATGGCGCGCGCTTCGTCGAAGATCGAATCCTCGCCTTTCTTGCCGCCGCCCGAGAACACGACGATGCGCTTGCCCCCGAAAGTGGACTGCATGATGTGCTTCACGCGGTCGGCGAGCGTCGCGATGGGAATCTGTTCCGCCTGGTAGACCTTCTTGGCCGCGTCCTGCTCCAGGTGATCGGTGGGAAGCTTCACTTTAATGATGTGCGCGCCGAGCTGCGCCGCAATCTGCGCGGCATACGCGACCACGTCCATGCCGGTTTCGCCTTCCTTGGAAAGCGTCGAGCCGCGCGGATATGACCACACCACGACGGCGAGGCCGTGCGCGCGCGCTTCTTCGGAGAGACCGCGCAGCTGCTCGTACATCGACTTCCAGTGGGAAGAGCCGGGATAAATGGTGAATCCGACCGCGGCGCAACCGAGACGCAGCGCATCCTGGACGCTCGACGTCTGCGCCGGCGCCGGATCGGCTTCGTCGCAGAGCGTGTCGTGGTTGTTGATCTTCAGAATGAGCGGAATCTTGCCGGCGAAATCGTGCGCGATGGTCTGGATGGAGCCGTACGGCGCCGCGTACGCGTTGCACCCGGAGTCGAGCGCGAGCTGGACGTGATACTCGGGATCATATCCGGCGGGATTGGCGGCAAAGCTCCGCGCCGGACCGTGCTCGAAGCCCTGATCCACGGGAAGAATGACGAGCTTGCCCGTGCCGGCCAGGCGGCCGAAGTTGAGCATGCGGTAAAGATTCGCGCGAACGCCGGGCTCGTCGCTGCGATAGTTGTCCATGATCTGGTCGACGGTGCGGGTCTGCTCCGTCTGAGTGGTCTCGGCCATGATGTCCTCCAGAAGGTCCTAGCCGCGGCGCGAGAGGCTGACCCGGCGCTCCGCCGCGCGCACCGTCTTGCGCGGGCTGGCAGCCGGACGCGCTTTGTGTGCGTCGATTCGCCGCTGAATATAAGGTGAGAAGTGTCCTTCGTAGCGCTTCTGGAGCTCGGGCAGCTTCCAGTCGTCGCCACTCACATGGTGGCGGCAGAGACGGCTCCCGCAGCCACACTCGAACTCATCGTACGGCGAGCCATCGCTCATCGCGTAGTCGAAGCAGATTTCTTCGCCGACTTTGATGTCGCGAAGCGCCACCAACACGATCTGGCCCACGAGGCCGGCGTTGGGATCACAGGAGTGGTTGACCCAGTCGGCCGCGCCTTCGTTCGGAGTCACGAGATACAGATCCTCTTCGATCTGGACCGAGAGGCGGTGCCTCTCCTCCGACATCCGGCCCAGCATTTCGCCCGTCAAGACGTCGCCGCCCCAGACGAGAAGCATTTCGCCGGCGCGCACGCGCTCGCGTGCAAAAAGCCCGCGGCCTCCCTTGCTTGGAATCAGACGGCCCTCAAGCTTTGAGGAGATGTGTCCGGTGGGCTGGACCGCGATGCTTCGTGGCGACATTTGTTTTTTCCTCCGCGCGCTATTCGCGCGCACCTCCTGTGCAAATTTCAAGCCCGCACGCGCCATGCGCGCGAGCGCGACTACCGATATACAACCTGTGACACCGTCACGCAATCGAAAACGCGCGCGGGGGCGGCAAAATATCGGGTAAAGACCTGGAGATCAGCGGCGCTGGAGCATGGCGGCGGCGGCGAGCGCTCCGGGAGCGCCGGTGACGCCGCCACCGGGATGCGAGCCGGAGCCGCACAGGAAGAGATTCGGCACCGGCGTGGCGTAGCGCATGGTCTCGATCGAGGGCCGGATCACGAGCTGGTCGAGCGCGTGCTCGGCGTGGTGCATGTGGCCGCCGGAGACGCCGTAGCGGGCCGCGATGTCGGCGGGCGTGAGCACTTCGCGGCCCTCGACCGCGGCGCGCACGCCGGGCGCCACGCGCTCGAGCTCGGCCACGACGGCGTCGCCGAGACGCTCGCGCGCGGTGTCGGTCCAGCCGCCCTCGAGGTCGTACGGCGCAAAATTCACCACAATGGAAACCACGTCGCGCTCTCCCGGTGCGAGGTCGGGCTGCGAGACAGTGGGAACGAAGATGTCGAGGAGCGGACGCTCCGAGGCACGCCTGTATTTCACCGGGTCGAATGCGCGCTCCAGATCGTCGAGGCTCGCGCTGGTGCGCGCGCGCTCGATGCGCTCTCCGGGCCGCGACGCGAATTCGAGGCGCCGCGACAGCGCGAGGTGAACCTTGGCCGTCGTGCCGCGACCGCGAATGACGTCGATGCGGTGCTCGAACGCCAGCGCGAGCGTTCCGGCCGGAAGCAGCTCCAGGAACACCACGCGCGGGTCGCACGACGCCGCGATGCGCCGCGCCGGAATCTTCTCGCCGCCGGAGAGCACGACGCCGGTGGCAGCGCCATCCTGGATCGTGATTTCGCGCACGCCGGCTCCAGTTCTGATTTCGACACCCGCCGCGCGTGCCGCGCGATCGAGCGCGGTGGCGAGCGATGCGGCGCCGCCCCGGATCGAGCCTCCCGTGCTGCACTCGAGGAGAAGCAGATTGGCCGCCGTTCCCGGCGACCACGGACCCGCCCACGTGCCTGAAATGGCGGCGTGCGCGAGCGCACCCTTCACCAGATCGTGTGCAAAGAATTCATTCAGCCAGTCGGCCACGCACATGGGCGGCACCCGCAGAAGCTCGGCCATGCCGTCACGACCGAGCTTGCGCATCGCCATACCGCTTTTCAGCAGTGCCTGGATCGAGCCGCTCTCGAGCGTCCCCACGCGCGCCAGATCGGGCGGAATTTCGTTGAGAAGGGGTTCAATGACCGGCCGCGAGTCCGCCACGAAGCGCCGATAGCGCTGCCAGCCGGCCGAATCGTTCGCGCCACAGGCGCTGTCAATCTCGCGCGCGGTCGCGCTTTCATCTCCCGAAACAACAATCCCGCGACCCTTCTCTTCAGGAATCAGCACCGGCGCCGGCGGCGTCATCTCCAGGCCGTACTCGCCAAGCCGCAACGCGTCGATCAGTCCGGGGCGAAGCTGGTTGGTGTCGTGGAGAAGTCCGGCGCTTCGATAACCGGGATGGAATTCCTCGCCGGCGCACATGCCGCCGGTCACCTCGCGGCGTTCGAGCACGAGGACTTTGCGCCCGGCGCGCGCCAGGATGGCCGCGGTGGCGAGGCCGTTGTGGCCGGCTCCGATCACGATGACGTCGTACTGCGCCACGCTATACCTCTCCCGAGCTGAGAAGCGACTTCGCGCACAACTCGCCCGGTGAACCCATGATGCCGCCGCCCGGGTGCGCGCCCGATCCGCACAGCCACAGCCGTTTCACCGGCGTCTTGTAACGCGCGAAGCCGGGCGTGGGGCGGAGGAAGAGCAACTGCTCCAGCGAGAGCTCGCCCTGGAAAATATTTCCTTCGGTCAGACCGATCTCGTGCTCGAGATCCCACGGCGTCATCACCTGGCGGTGCAGAATCGATTCCTTGAGGCCGGGACAGTATTCCGCCAGCGTGTCGACCACGGTGTCGCCGAATTCTTCACGGCGGGACGGCCACGTGTCGGCGCCTTCTTTCAAGTTGTAGGGCGCGTACTGCACGAAGATCGACATCACGTGCTTGCCCGGCGGCGCCACACTGGGATCGACCAGCGACGGAATCACCACGTTGAGATACGGGCGGCGCGAAAAGCTGCCGTACTTGGCGTCGTCGAAGGCGCGTTCGAGATAATCCACCGAGGGTGCGATGGCGATGTCGCCGCGAATGTGCACGCCGTCGCCGGGCCGGCACGTGAAATCCGGCAGACGATCGAGTGCGAGGTTCACCTTGCCCGAGCTGCCGCGGTACTTGTAGCGGTTCACGTGCGAAACAAAATCCGTGTCGAAGTGCTTTTCTCCCACGAGCGAGAGGAACGTGCGGCGCGGGTCGGCATTCGACACCACGGCGTCGGCGTCGATCTCTTCGCCGTTTTCGAGCACGACGCCGCGCGCGCGATTGCCCTTCACCACGATGTGAGACACCGGCGCGCTGGTGCGGATCTCCGCGCCCTGCGCGATCGCGGCGTTGGCAATGGCCTGGCTCACACCGCCGGTTCCACCCTTGGAGAAGCCCCACGAGCGAAAGGCACCGTCGATCTCTCCCATGTAGTGATGGAGCAGGACGTACGCGGTACCCGGCGAACGCACACCGAGAAAAGTTCCGATGATGCCGCTGCACGACATCGGTGCCAGCAGCGTGTCGGACTCGAACCACATCTTGAGGAAATCGACACCGCTCATGGTGAGCAGCTGCGCGTGCAGCTCCATCATGTCGGGGCCGAGGTCGCGCAGATGCTTGACGAGGGAGTTGAGCTTCGAGAGCTCGGCCGGGTGTACCGAGCCCGGGTCGGGCGGCTGGTTGTCGATGATTCTCTTCACGAAGAAGCTCATCTTCGTCATCGCGAGCGAGAACTCGGGATAGATCTCGGCGTCCTTCTGGCTGAAGCGCGACACTTCGCGTCGCGTCTGATTGGGATCGGGCCAGCGCACGAGTCCGGGCCCTTCGAGGTGCGGCGTGAACGAGCACTCGAGCGGGATCAGCTGCATGCCGTGCCGGGTGAGGTTGAGCTCGCGGATGATGTGCGGCCGGAACAGACTCACCACGTACGAGCACACGCTGTACTTGAATCCGGGATAAACTTCCTCGGTCACAGCCGCGCCGCCGAGCACGTGACGGCGCTCCAGCACCAGGACGCGGCGGCCGGCTTTCGCGAGGTACGCGGCGGCGACGAGCCCGTTGTGCCCGCCTCCGACGATGACGACGTCGTAACGTTTCGGCATCTACTTGCGCTTCCTCTCGGGATTGAAGAACGGCGTGTCGACCACGACCGCGCGCGCGGTACGCCGCTCATATTCGACGGTCACCTCGAAACGAAGCTCGGTGCCGGGTGCGGCGCTCTCGGAGCGCACGGTGGCGAGTGCCAGATTCTTCTTGAGCAGCGGTGACCACGCACCGCTCGTCGCCTGTCCGATGAATTCGCCGCGCTGATTGTAGACGGGACGCGCGTCGCGCCACCCGCCGGGGTGGACTTCGGGCGGAAGTCCGTGCGAACGGAACAGCGTCTCGAACTCGTTCCAGTCGATCTCCAGACCGACGAGCTTGCGCGGTGTGCCGTGCTGGGTCTCGTGCACGAGCGCGTCGCGGCCGATGAACGGCTCGCGATCGAGCGCCACCATCCAGCCCAGACCGAGCTCGTACGGAGACGATTTGCGCGACGGAATCAGACAGCGCAGCGATGAGTAGTAGTCGATGCCATTCAGGATGAAGCCGGCTTCGACGCGCGTGACATCCATGGCATCCAGGCCCGCGGGCTCGAGGCCCCAGGCGTGGCCCGTCGCCACCATCGCGTCCCACACCTGGAGCGCGTCGTCGTTCTTCATCCAGATTTCGTAGCCGAGATCGCCCGTGTAACCGGTGCGCGAGACCAGCACCTCACGGCCGTCGATGCGCGCCGCCTTCATGCGGAAGAAGCCGAGCTTTCCGATCTCGCCCTGGGTCACCGCGTCCACCACGTTGCGCGAGGTCGGTCCCTGGATGGAGAGCGCGGCGATGCTGTCGCTCACATCGCGAAGCGTGACATCGAACGTGCGCTTCGTACGCACCAGCCAGTGCCACGCCGGCTCCGATGAGGTGACGCGGAAGTAATCGGCCTCGAAGCGCGTGACGGTGCCGTCATCGATGATCTTGCCTTCATCGTTGCACCAGCACACATACGCCACCTGTCCCGCTTTCAGCTTGCGAATGTCGCGCACCATGATGCGCGCGAGGTACGCCGCCGCGTCCTTGCCGCGTACGTCGTACTTGTAGAGCGGAGACACGTCGATCAATCCGCAGGCGTGACGAAACGCAAAGTATTCGCGGTCGTGGGTGGTGTCGTAGGAACGCACCGCGTAGAACCCCGCCCAGTCCTTGTAGAACAGGCTGGTGCAGAGCGCGGAGGTTCGGGGATGGAACGGCGTCGCGATGGGCATGTTGGTCGGATTTTTTTCAGGAATGCCGGAACGGGCTCGCCCCAGCGGGCGACATCATATCCCATCAAACCGGCTGGGGCAACCCGCATTGCCCGCCGCCCGTGCGCTGGCTAACCCCTTTCCTGCCCTCCTTTTAGAACCTACTTCCGAGTGCCCGTTGACAGCCGCGGCGGGAGCGAATAGGCTGTAGTTGAATAGCCGACCAAGTACTACGAAAAGGATCCGCCATGATTCATTCGCCGACCTGTCAGCACGCGCTCCGTGCACTCATTTATCTTGCTGAAAAGAACTCGCCCGGGCCCGTGCTGGTGCGCGAGATCGCGGACAAGTCGCGCGTTCCGCGCCAGTCGCTCGCGAAGATCCTGCATGCGCTGCGCAACAAGGGTCTGGTGCGTTCGACCAAGGGGCCGGGCGGCGGCTACCGCCGCGCACGGCGCCAGGTCCGTGCACTGATCGAGGCCGTCGACGGCCATGTCGAGCTGCGCAAGGCGTGCGTCCTGGGGCTCGATCAGTGCACGGACCTGGCGCCGTGCGCGCTGCACGACGTGTGGAAGGTGTTTCGCGAGAACTACTATTCCACCGTCTCAAGCATGTCGCTCAGCGATGCCGCCGAGGCGCTCAAGCGCAAACACGTGCTGCGCGAGGCTCTGGAGCCCCGCGCGAAGGAGGAGTGATCATGCTGAATT
>DATNGX010000500.1:0-2663 GCA_035605755.1 Candidatus Krumholzibacteriia bacterium | reverse complement strand
GGAATGCCCGACGCACAACGCGATTTTTTCTCTCGAAACCGGAGAGGCACTGGAATTTCCCGCCGACGAGCCGATTCCGACCTACGAAGTCGAGCTCGACGGCAACGACCTCTACATCAACCTTCCCGACGACTAGAACGTCGTCCCCATTGAAATGAAAATTGGAATCATCGGTCTGCCACAGACCGGCAAGAAAACGTTGTTTTCCCTGCTCGTGGGCCCGGCCGCGCTGGGCAATCGCAGCGATGCGCGCGCCGTCCTCCAGGGCGTGGCCGACGTGCAGGACGCGCGCTTCGACCGGCTGCTCGCTCTGTACAAGCCCAAGAAGCAGGTACGCGCGCGGCTCGAGGTGGCGCTCGTGCCCGCCATCGAGGAGAACTCGCTTTCGCAGAGCGACGCGCAGCGCGAGCTGGGTGAAGTCGACGCGTTCTGCCAGGTGGTGCGCGTGTTCGAAGACGACTCCGTCTATCACATCTGGGGCAACCCGGATCCCGCGCGCGAGGTGGAATTCGTGCACGGCGAGATGGTGCTTCACGACCTCGTGTTCATCGAGAAGCGCCAGGAGCGCATCGAGAAGGGCCTGAAGAAGGGCAAGGATGAGCGCGCCGAAAAAGAGCTGGCGCTGCTCGCGCGTTTCCGTGAAGCCCTGGAAAAGGACACGCCGCTGCGCAACGTGAGCGTGTCGGCGGAGGAAGCGACGCTCATTCAGAGCTATCCGTTTCTGACTTTGAAGACGTGCATCATCGCGCTCAATGTCGCTGACGATGCCATCGGTGACACATCACTGCGCGACAGTCTCGCGTCCCGTTTCAAACATCTGGGCGTTTCATTCGTGCAGGTCGCCGTGCGCGCCGAATCTGAAATCGCCGCGCTCGACTCGGCCGAAGAACGCGCCGCCTTCATGCAGGACATGGGCATCACCGAGACGGCGCTCCACCTTCTGACGTCGCGCTGTATCGACGCGCTCGGCTTGCAGTCGTTCTTCACCGTGGGTGAGGACGAAGTGCGGCAGTGGTTCGTGCGCCGGGGTGCGTCGGCGCCGGAAGCAGCGGGTGCGATTCACAGCGATTTGCAGCGCGGTTTCATTCGCGCCGAAGTCATGAAATACGATGACCTGGTCGCGGCGGGCGCGGAAGACAAGCTCAAGTCGACCGGAAAGTACTACCTCAAGGGCAAGGACTACACCGTCGAAGACGGCGACATCCTCACCATTCGCTTCAACGTCTGACATGGCGGAAGCAAAGCTCAAGCCCGCGCGCGAAAAATCGCTGCGCCACCGCCACCCGTGGGTCTACTCGGGTGCGATCGAGCGTGTGACGGGCGCGGAGCCGGGTGCCATCGTCGATGTCGTCGACAGCCGCGGCAACTTTCTCGCGCGTGGCTACTGCAATACCGAATCGAAAATCGCCGTACGCGTTCTGGCATGGGACGACCGTCCCATCGACGATGCCTTCTGGAGCGAGCGCATCCACGCCGCCATACGCCGGCGTGACGCGATCGTGGCCGATGGCGCCACCACCGCGGTCCGCCTCATCCACGCCGAAGCGGACTTTCTTCCCGGTCTCATTGTCGATCGCTACGGCGACGTCATCGTCGCGCAGTTTCTGACGGCCGGTGTGGAACGAGTCCGGAATGTGATCATCGATGCGATCGATTCCGCTGCCCGACCCGCGGCCATATTTGAACGCAGCGACACATCATCCCGCGTGCGCGAAGGGCTGGCGGCGGCTTCGGGTTTGATCCGCGGGGAGGTGCCTTCCACCGTGGAGATTCTCGAAAACGGGGTGCGTTTTCAGGTGAACGTCGAGAGCGGGCAGAAGACGGGATTCTATCTCGATCAGCGCGACAACCGCGCCGCCGTCGCCAGCCTGGCGAAGGGCAGGACCATGCTCGATGCCTTCTCTCACACCGGCGCATTCGCGGCCTACGCCATGCGTGCCGGCGCGCGCGCTGTGACGCTGGTGGATTCGTCGGCTGCCGCGCTCGCGGCGGCCCGCACCAATCTCGAGCTCAACGCGCACGAGCAATGCGAATCCGAGTTCGTGCACGACGACGTGCCCGCACAGCTGCGCAAACTTCGCGAGCAGGGGAGGCGCTTCGATCTCGTGGTGCTCGACCCGCCGCGCTTTGCCACCAATCGTCACCAGCTCGACAACGCGCTGCGCGCGTACAAGGACATCAATCGCGTCGCGCTGGAAGTGCTCGCTCCG
The DNA here is from genome assembly GCA_035605755.1 of Candidatus Krumholzibacteriia bacterium. Taxonomy (GTDB): domain Bacteria; phylum Krumholzibacteriota; class Krumholzibacteriia; order WVZY01; family JAKEHA01; genus JAKEHA01. The sequence continues at coordinate 453 of DATNGX010000500.1, read as the reverse complement.
GGCGGAACTCTGGCCACCTTTTCGTGCTCCCAGGCCGTCGACGCGGCGTCGTTCACCATGGCGGTGGCGTGGGCGGGCCTGGATGCCGGCCGCGAGCTCCAGATCGTACGCCGGCTGGGGCAGGGGAGCGACCACCCCGTGCTGGCCTCATTTCCCGAGTCCGAATATCTCAAGGGATTGCTTGTGCGTACGGCATAAACCGTCTTTCTCCTTCGCGCTCCGCCATCGTCCCTCTCCGGATATCGTGAATCGGCGCACAATGTAAATTACGCGGTTGACGACGTATGCACCGGGCTCTACGCTAGAGGTGTACCCCCCGGAATGGATCCTTCCCCTGAAGGAGTGATTGCATGACGACGATGACCACCGTTCGTGATGTACTGGATCGAAAAGGCCGCCAGGTCTACAGCGTAAATCCCGAAGACTCCGTTTATCGCGCCCTCGAAATCATGT
>DATNGX010000499.1:0-12125 GCA_035605755.1 Candidatus Krumholzibacteriia bacterium | reverse complement strand
CATCGGGGGCCGTCGAATCTGGTGAAGCGGAGCGTCCAGATCGCGACGCGTTTTGGACACAATCCGGAGCGCATGGGCGGGCGGTTTGAGCGGTTCATGGATATTCTGGACGAGTTCGGCATCCGGCCCACGTTCCCAATTACGGCACTACCGATGAGCCGCAATCCGAAGTTTGCGCACCGCCTGATTGATCGCGGTGCGGAGCTCGCGGTGCACGCGTGGTCGCACATCGATCTCTCCGCGCTGGATCTGGCGGGCCAGCGCGAGCACATGGGGCGCGCGGTGGAGCTGTTCCGCGGCTGCTCGGTGCCGTTCACGGGATTTCGCGCGCCGTATCTGCACTGGAACGAAGACACGATGCGGGTGGTGAGTGAGTTCCAGTTCCGTTACGACTCCAACCAGACGGTGTGGTGGGACGTGATCGACGCATCCAACATGGATGCGGCGGCGAAAGAGGGGCTCGCGCGCGGGATGGCGTTCTACCGCCCGATTCCGGCGAGTGAGTTCCGCGTGCTGCCGTTTCGTCGCGATGGATTCATCGAGATTCCGGTGTCGCTTCCGGACGACGAGATTCCGCTCGATCGCATGTACATCCACGATGTGAATTACCTGGCGGGGATGTGGCGGCGCATCTTCGATCTGTCGTACGCGCGCGGCGAGCTCATGACGCTGCAGCTGCATCCGGAGCGGATCGACTTTTTCGCCGATGCGCTGCGCGGGTTGTTGTCGCACGCGCGGGCGTGCGAACCCAAGGTGTGGATCGCGACGCTGGATGAGATTGCGCAGTGGTGGGATGCCAAGGCGCAGAATCGCGCGCAGTTCGTGCGCGACGACGACCTTTTCCGCGTCGAGATCCAGGCGGCGCGCGACAGCGTCGTTATTGTGCGCGAAGGCGGAGCGGAACGAATACTGGAGCCGCGCACGTTCACGGTAGATTCCACCGCGCGGCCGTGCGTCTCGGTGGCGCCGGGCACGAGCCGCGAAGCCATCATCGCCCTCACCGATCTGGGCTACATCGTGGAGACGGGAGAGCGCTCGGACGGCTACGCGGTGCACTTGGGACGCGTTGAAAACGCCACCTTCTCAACCATTGATGCCTGCCGCCGCGTCATCGACGAATCGAAGCGGCCGCTGGTGCGCTTCGGCGTTTGGCCCAAAGGCTGCCGCAGTGCCTTTGCCGCCACGGGGGACATCGACGCGCTCACCATCTGGGACTTCGTGGCGCGCTTTCGCGGGTTGTAGGAGCTGCGCGCGCACGGAATGAATCCCCGCATCGTCATCGTATCCGAAGACCTCGTCGAGCCCTGGGACGAAGGCATCAAGAAGTTCGCGTTCTCCATCGGACGCGCTCTCTTCGTCGATCATCCGGTGCGCGTTATCAACGTCGACCGCGGCGGTGCCATCTTTCGCAACGGTTCGCGCGCGGAAGCGGTGGCGAAAGACCCGGTGGCGCGTGATGCGCTGCTGCGCGGCACGGCGCACCGCTACAGCATCCACGACGTGCCGGGAACCCGCACATTTATCCAGCCGGCGCTGCGTCACGAGGTGGCGTCGTTTGTTCCGAACCTGGTCGTGTACGTGGCCTCGCCGTCCAACACGGTGGGAAGTTTCCTGCGCGCGTTTGCGCTGCGCCGCGCGTGGCCCAAGGCGCGCCACGCCATGGTGGCGCTCATCCCGCGCCGTCACCGGCAGCGTGACCGGATCATCCTCACCGCGACGGCGCCCGATCTCATTTTCGTGCCTTCGTATGCGTCGCTCCTGCACTTGAACGACCTCTCGCTTCGCGGCGATTTGTTGCCGGTGGGCGTGGACCTGACCCAGTTTCGAAAACCCGAGCCTGGCGAGAAGGAAACCTTGCGTGCCAAATACAATGTCCCGCAGGATGCGACTGTTTACTTGCACGTGGGCCATTTATCGCCCAAACGTAACGTTGCTTCGCTCGCCCGACTGGCGAGTGAGCCCAATGCGCACGTCATCGTGATCGGAAGTACCAGCACACCGGAAGATCTGAGTCTTCGTCTCTCGCTCGAGAAAGCGGGTGTGCGCGTGATCCGCGAGTTCGTGGCTGTCGATGAGTTCTACAAGCTGGCTGATGCATACGTGTTTCCGGTGATCGACGTGGAGGGTTGTGTGGAGATTCCGCTTTCGGTGCTCGAGGCACTGGCCAGTGGATTGCCCGTGATCGCGCGTCCCTTCGGGGGGCTGCGCGACGTGCTCCCGGCCGGGGACGACCTGCGCTACTTCGAAACCGAAGAAGAGATGGTCGCCGCGGCGCGTGCGCTGCGTGCCGGTGCTCGACCGGACACGCGCGACATGGAAGATTTTTCGTGGCGGGCCATTGCGGAGCGGATGGTGGCGCGTTTGTCGCAACCAGAGGAGAAGCGCGCGTGAGTGACGTTCTGCGTCTTGCCGCTCATCTCGCCAACCCGGACTGCGCGGTCAATCCCGCCATGGTAGACCCCGGCCTGCTCGCGAGCGCCGGTGCGCTGCTCGAAAAGCAGAAAGTCTCCTTCATTCCCATTGCGGCGCGTTTTGGCGACGCCGTCGACGGAACCGCACTGGCCGAATTCGTGGCGCGCGACCACGCGCGCTACGACGCCGAGCGCGAGGAGTTCGAGCGCATCCGTCTCGCCCTGGCGCGCGAGCGCATCGAAGCCATGGTGTTCAAGTCGACGGGTCAGCCGCCGTCGTTTCACTATCTCTCCAGCAATCTCGACATCCTGGTGCGCCAGGGGTGTTCCAAGCCGGCGCGCCGCATTCTGAACGACATGGGCTACGTGGAGCTGCTCAACGTGGAAGAGCCGCTCAAGTTTCTGTTCCGTCGTTTTGCGGGAGACGGATCCAGCTTTGCGTTTCATCTGCACGAGCAGGTGGGTTGGGGCGTGCCGTTTCTCGACAATGAACCGATGTGGGCGCGCGCGCGCCATCCCAAGGACGATCCCGACATCCTGATTCCGGGAGTGTCGGAAGGATTGCTTGTGACACTCGCGCACTGGTTCTACGAAGACAAGGCGCTATCCCTCGGCAATCTGTTTCTCACCGCCAATGCGCTGCGCACCATGACCGATCCGCTCGCGGAGCCGGCCGCGCACGCACGCCGCCGCGGGTGGGAAGAAGGATTCTGGGGCGCCCTCGCCATCTTCGATGAGGCGTGGAAGCGCTTGTTCGATTCACCTCTATTGTCGACCGAACAGCGCGCCGAGCTCGACCACGCCCCCGCGCGCTACGCGAAAGTGCGCGCGGATCTGTTGCCGCAGGTGCGCTACGGCGACAATCACGTGCCCGCCATCATTCCGTTTCGCGCCAACAAGGTGGCGTACTACCGCAAAGTTATGAAGGACCCGGGCCGTCCCATCGAGGACAAGGCGGCCGATGTCGCCGACACGCTGGTGTGGGCGGTACGCTGGAAGCTGCACGTGCGAAGCCAGCCCGGATTGCTCGTCACGCTGAGCGGCATCGACGGATCCGGAAAGAGCGTCCAGGCCGATCGTCTGCGCGCGGCCTTCGAAACCTGCGACGTGCGCGTCAAACCCATCTGGGCGCGCGGCGGATCGTCGCGGCGAGCGGGTGCCATCATGCGCGCCGGAAAACGCGCGCTGGGCGGCGGCAAGAGTGATGCAAAATCCGATTCTGCGGCCGCGACTCGTAACGAAGCGGAGCGCTTCGCGGAACGGCGCCGTCGTTTGCAGAACCCGTTCGCGCGCTGGGTCTTCAGCATGGTCTACGCCTCGGACTTGTTCTGGCCCTACGTATGGCAGACGCGCCGCGCGCTCCTGAACGGCACCGTGGTCATCTGCGACCGTCACATCTGCGACGCGCTCGCCGATTACGCGCTCTTTACAGGCACCGATCCGACCAACCCGCCGCTCTCGCTCAAGGTGCTGCACACCATGATTCCGCGGGCACAGGTTGCCATTCTGCTCGACGTGGATGCGGAAGAAGCGCTGCGCCGCAAACCCGAAGAGGGAAGCAGCGAGCATCTCGCCATCGCGCGCCACATGCTGCTGGGTCTGGCGCAGGCGCGACGCATGACGGTGGTGGGCGGCAACTCCACGGTGGATGAAATCCAGCGCACGGTGGCACGCACCTCGCTCAGCGAGTTCTATACGCGCTACAGCACGCTCATCAACTGGTTGCTGCGCTCCAATCCAGGACAGATGAACTCCCGCGAAAGCTGATTGTGCGCGTCCTCGTCTTCACAAACATGTACCCCAGCGATGCGATGCCGTTCTACGGCTCCTTCGTGCGCGACGAGGCCGACGCGCTGCGCGCGGCCGGCGTGGACGTCGACGTGTATTTCGTGAATGGCCGCGCCAACAAGCTCAACTACTTCGGCATGCCGGCCGGTTTCTTTGCGCGCATTCGCCGCGCGAAGTACGACGTGATTCATGTGCACCATTCGTTCTGCGGGCTCATCGCGACACTCCAGCACAAGATTCCCGTGGTGTGGACATTTCACGAAGGTGAAATCTCGGGCGACACCACCGATGCGCTCCGCGAACAGCCCATCAAACACATCGCGTATTCCAAGGGCATGAAGCGCCACGTGGCGCAGAAAGTCGACGCCGTGGTGGTGGTCGCGGAGCATCTGCGCGAGCCGCTGGGGCGTCAGGATGCCATCTGGCTTCCCGCCGGCATCGACTGGAAGCGCTTTGCGCCCATGGACAGCCGTGACGCCCAGCGCCAGCTGGGCCTTTCTTCAGAAAAGCGCTACATACTGTTTCCCGCGGCACCAGGAAGACCCGAAAAGCGCTATGACCTTGCACGCGCAGGCATCGATCGCCTGCATGCTCTCGCACCCAATGCCACAGACGTCGAGCTGATCGCGCTCGATAATGTTCCCCACGCGGACGTTCCGTTGTACATGAACGCCAGCGAAGCCGTGCTCATGACGTCGTCCTTCGAAGCGTCACCCGTCACCATTCGCGAAGCTCTGGCGTGCAACGTGCCCGTCGTATGCACCGACGTGGGCGATGCGCGCGTGGTCACGCAGGACATCGTCGGCTGCCATATCGTGAAAGACGATCCCGTGCGGATTGCCGAAGCATTGCTCGTCACCCTGTCGAGCCCGCGCCGCGTCGAGTCACGCGAGCGCATGCGTCTTTACTCGTTGGAGACGGTGGCGCAGACACTCATCGGGCTGTACACACGGGTGATCGCGAGCAAGGGCGGGAAGACACCATGAAGAGCGCCGAGCGCAAACGGATCGCCATCGTCAGGCATTCGTTCTATCCCTTCGAGCTCAACGTAAAGCGCGAGGCCGAGGCGTTGCGCGACGACGGCTACGATGTCGACGTCATATGCCTGCGCAACGATGACGAGGCGCCGTTCGAAGTGGTCGAAGGCGTCAATGTTCATCGGCTCCCGGTGGGCCATCGCCGCGGAAAGATTCTGCGCTACCTCTGGGAGTACAACGCATTCTTCGTTCTGGCATCCATCAAGCTCGCGGGACTTCATCGCAAGAGCCGCTTCGAGGCAGTCCAGGTGAACACGATGCCCGACTACCTCGTGTTCGTGTCTCTCTATCCCAAGCTCACGGGAGCGCGCGTGGTTCTGCACCTGCACGAGCCCATCCCCGAGCTCTTCGGCACCATGTTTCCGGCCCAGTGGTACACGCGGCCCTTCCTGTGGACACTCGAGCGTGTGGAACAAACGTCCATTCGCTTTGCCGATCGCGCCATCACCGTCACCGACCAGATGCGCGACAACTTCGTGCGCCGCGGCGCAGATGCAGAGAAGATCGCCGTGGTGGTGAACGTTCCCGATGACCGCTACTTTCACCTCGAGCGCTACGAACACCTGCGCGAGCGAATCGAAAAGATCAAGGCAGAAGACCGTGAGCGCGGCATCTTCCGCGTTCTGACCCATGGCTCGATCGAAAAACGTTACGGCTTCGACACCATTGTGTGTGCCGTGGCGCTCGCCAGGGATCGCGTCCCCGGCATTCACTTCCGCTTCATGGGCAGCGGCGACCACTTGAAAGACGTGCTCGCAACCGCGCACAAACTCGGCGTGGGCGACCGTGTCCAGCACCTGGGCTTTGTCCCCTTCGAACGTATGGTGGAAGAAATCCTTCTGGCCGATGTGTGCGTGGTCGCCGTGGAGAAGAATCCGTACTCCGTCCTCGTCCACACCAACAAGATGTTCGAGTACATGGCGCTGCAACGTCCCGTCATCATGTCGCGCCTCGATGCCGTTCGCGCATACATGTCCGACGACGCCGCGCTCTACTTCGAATCCGGCAACGCCAAAGAGCTCGCCGAGCGCCTCGTTGACGTCGCGCAACACCCCGATGCCGCCCAGGCGCGTGTGCAACGCGCCAGCGCGCTCTACCGCGAACACCAGTGGGAGAACGAAAAGCGGCTATACCTCGACCGCTACCGCCCTGCCTGATCCTGCTCTGGACAACCCACCCGCGTGTCTCCTAGGATTCGGATTGCCGCACCCCCAGGAGACTCCATGCTCAAGTTCATTCGCATTACGTTCATTGTGCTCGTCGGCCTGTTCCTTGTGATCCAGCTCGTTCCGTACGGGCGTGATCACACCAATCCCGATCACAAGGTCGAGCCCAACTGGGACAAGCCCGAGACGCGAGCGCTCGCGAAGCGCGCGTGTTTCGATTGCCACAGCAATGAAACGGTGTGGCCGTGGTACAGCCACGTGGCACCGGTGTCGTGGCTGGTCATGAAAGATGTGGTCAATGGACGCCACGAGCTCAACTTCTCCGAGTTTGACAAGCCGCAGGATGAAGCCGATCACGCCGCGCGCATGGTCGAGCGCCGCAAAATGCCGCTCAAGAAATATCTCCCGCTGCACCCCGAAGCGCGTCTCACCGCGGAGGAACACGACGCGCTGATCTCCGGACTCAAGGCCACGCTCGGCGTGGGCAAGCCCGAGCGGCGTCCATCGCTCGACGAGCTCGGTAACTAACGCCTTTCTTTTGCCGCGCTTAGCTAAAGACACCAACCTTCGGCCGGCTCCTTTGTAGTCGGAGTGACCGTGGTCTCGATCCCCGAGGCCACTGGCGACTACTGAAGGGGGTGTTCCGGATGAGAACTTCATTCCGGTTTGGTATCTGTCTGGACAGAGTTGTTTCCCGCATGCGGCGGCGGCCCAAGCGCTCCGCAGTTCTGTGCACCATGCTTCTCGCTCCGATGGGCACAGCCATCGAGATTCCTTCCGATACTCTCAGGACCGACGATTCACTGACGACCATTTCTCCTCTGCCGTTGGGTCCCGAAAGAATCACACGTCTCACATTCGCCGGTGGGCAAGGCACGTACGGGCGCACCGTTCATGCCTCGCGCACGATCTCACTGGGTTTCTACCCCGGCGACGGCTGTAGTCCCGGCGGCGAGATAACCCGCCAGGTCGACTCGGACTTTCGATTCGAGCACGAGTACAACGATTACGGCGGCGAGTTGGACACCCAGGTGTCCGACAAGTCACACATCGGCGTGCGCGCTGGCTGGATCAACGAAACCGCGCACTACCGGGGATCGTCGCTGGATGCAGACACGGTTAGCGCATACTTCGGCAAAGTCGATTTCGACAGCACCATCACGACCTCGTACATTAATCCGTACTTCTCTCGTGAAGGGGAGAATGTGGGTTGGGGAATCGGATTCGTGTTTGCAAACAATCAGCTCTGGCGCGACAAGGTGCGTTCGTACGGCGAACACGACAACCCGAGCACGTTCCCGACTGCACACCTGCGTGTAGGCGAGCTCGACAAGCTGTACATCAAGGCGAGCCTGTGGGAAGGCGTCCCGATTTATTCCGGCGGCGGCATGTTCGACCTGGGAGTGGGATTGCATCCGGGACCGGTGGAGGTCTACGCGGGATTGCAGACGGGCGGTCCGTACACGGACAGCGGTCTTCTCCTGCGCGGCAGTCTCGACATGGGAAAACATGTCACGGCGGGCGGGAGTGTCCGGCTGGATAGCGACTCGGATACGGATTTCATGCCGACGATTTCCGAGAGCAGCGCCAACGTGTTCCTGACGTACAAATTCATCCGGCATTGAGCGGGCGGGGCGTGGACTTGCGCGCGGGAAACCCAGGCACCGCCGCGAGTCCACGTTCTCGCCGTCATGGGGTAACCGTGCTACGCTGTAGCACGCGCACATGACAAGAACTCGCGGCATCCACATCGCGGCGACGCTCGCCATGATCATTCTGGCGGCGGCGCCGTTTTTGCAAACGCTCGGCTTCGATCTGGTGTGGGACGACGCGGCGCTCATCTCGCGGATTGCAAGCGTTGCCGACACGCAGGGCATCAAAGGACTGTTCGTCTCCGACTTTCGGCTGAGCGCGGACGCCGATCTCGGTTACTACCGGCCCGTCACGACCTCTTCGGTCTGGCTGCAGACAGCGAGTGCCTGGCGTTCGAGTGACGACACGGCACGCGCGCGCGCCGCACGCTCTCTCCACGCCGGCAATCTGATCTTCCACTGCATCAACAGTCTCCTGGTCTGGCTCGTGCTTCGTCGTGTGGTGGGCCCGGGCTTGGCTGCGTGGCTCGGTGCCGCTCTCTTCGCCGTCCATCCCGTCCACGTCGAGGCGGTGGCGTTCGTCTCGGCGCGGACCGACCTGCTCGCGGCCATGTTCACACTCGCGTCCTGGTGGTGCTGGCTCGAGTCGCGCCGTGCCGGGGGCGCGCGTCGCACGGTCTCATTGGCTCTCGGAGGTTTGCTTGCACTCTTCGGTGTGCTTGCGAAAGAGCAGGTGCTCTTGTTTCCGTGCGTTCTCGTGGTGTGGTCTCTGGTGCCCGATGCGAACACACAGTCGCCGTGGTGGAAACGCAACCGCGCGTGGCTTGCGTGCTGGATGGCCGCGGTGGGGCTCGCGCTGTGGTTGCGAATGGGTGTCGCGCACGTTGCCCTGGGAACCAGTGCCGCGGGCGAAACCACGGGGAGTGTAGCGTGGTTCATTCGCCTGGGACTTCCGGCACTCGCGCTGTATCTGAAGCTCTGGTTCCTCCCCTGGCCGCTCCGCGGCTACTACACGAGCTACGAGCTCGCCTGGAGTCTTGCGCTCGCATCCGGTGTGATCGCGACCGCTGCTCTGGTGACGCTCGCGGTGCGACGCGGCCGCGGCCGTCAGGCATTCGCCGCACTCGGCTTCACAATCATCTTTCTGCTTCCGGTTTTGCACCTCGTTCCGCTGCACGGTGCGGCGGCGGCCGAGCGCTTCTTCTACCTTCCGTCGGTGGGTATGACGATGCTCACCGCCATTGCACTGATTTCTCTCGAGCACCAGAAGATGTGGCGAATCGTGAGCCGCGCGGCGATGGTCGCGGCCGTGGCGGCCGGTTTGGTCGCGTCAACGTTGGGTGCCCGAACGTGGGCGAATGATGCCCGGCTTTTTGCGCGTCTCGTCGTGGTTTCGCCGCACGCACCGGGACCACACAATGCCTTCGCCGTTATCCTGGCACGCCGCGGAGATTACGCGCAGGCCGAACGCGAGTGCCGCGAGGCGATCCGGCTCCTGCCCGGGTATGCCAATGCTCACCTCACGCTGGGGCGTGTGCTGGCACTAACGGGAGACATGGCGGGAGCCCGGCGTGAAGCGGAGATCCTCGACGGGCTGGACCCCGCGCTGGCGCGCCAGTTCCACAGCGAGCTCGCGCGCTACCCGCAGGGCGACACCACCCCCACGCACTAGGCCGACGATCCTCTGCCTTTTTGCTTGTCGACCCGCCGGGCCCGCGCCTACCATGCGGGCCATTCGCGGTCGACGCCGGAACGCGGCGTCCGCATCGCGCAAAGGAGAGCTCGTGGGTAAAAAAGCTGCTGTAAGGCGCCCCGCCCGGAAACCTGCGCCCGAGACGCGCGCCAAGGGCAAGAAGCGCAAGATCGAAGAACCGGAGACGTTGTCGCTCTTTGGCGAGGAGACCACCCGCGCCGCAGTCGTTGACGTTGCTGCGTCGAAAAGCAAGGGCGGCGCGTCAAAGCCCCGAGCTTCGGCCAAAGTCGATCCTGAGATTGAAGAAGACTCCGAGCCGGCACCGCGCCGCTCCAAAGCGGCCGGCGAGTATGGAACCGCGGAGAGCATCGCGCAGAAGCAGCGCGAAATTTCGGTCAGCGAGTTCTTCGCCAAGAACCGCCACATGCTCGGCTTCGACAGCCCGACGCGCGCCATTCTGACGGCGGTCAAAGAAGCGGTCGACAACTCGCTGGATGCGTGCGAAGAAGCGGGTATCGCGCCCGACATCCTGGTCGAGATTCACGAGCTCTCCGAAAATCGCTATCGCCTGGTGGTCGAGGACTCCGGCCCGGGCATCGTGAAGCAGCAGGTGCCGAAGATTTTCGGCAAGCTTCTCTACGGTTCGAAATTCCACGAGCTGCGCCAGTCGCGCGGACAACAGGGAATCGGCATCTCGGCGGCGGTGATGTACTCGCAGCTCACCACCGGCAAGGCGGTCAAGATCACGTCGCGCACGGGTGCCAAAACCAAAGCGCATCTCTACGAGCTCCAGATCGACACCAAGAAGAATGCGCCCATCGTGCTCGACGATGGCCCGGTGGAATGGGAGCGCGAGCACGGCACGCGCATCGACATGGAGCTCGAGGCGATCTATCAGAAGGGCAAGCGCTCGGTGGACCAGTATCTCCACCAGGTGGCGCTGGCCAATCCGCACGCGGACATTCGCTTCATCGCACCCAAGTCGGATCCGGTGCACTACACGCGGCTCTCCGATCAGCTCCCGCCGCCGTCGGTGCCCATTCGTCCGCATCCCTACGGCGTCGAGCTGGGCGTCTTGATCGAAATGATGCAGGGCTCGGGTGCGCGCAACGTGCAGAGTTTTCTCTCCAACGAATTCTCGCGCATGAGCGCCAAGACGGCGGAAGAAGTGCTCACGCTTGCAAGAGTGCCGGTCAATACCAAGCCGGCCAAGGTGTCCCGCGATCAGGCCGAAGCCATCATCAAGGCGTTCCCAAAGGTGAAGATCATGCGCCCGCCGACAGACGTGCTCTCGGTGGTCGGCGAGGATCTGCTCATCAAGAGTCTGCAGCGCGAGATCAAAGCCGACTTCTACACGGCGGTGTCGCGTCCGCCCACCGTGTATCGCGGCAACCCGTTCCAGGTGGAAGTGGCGCTCGCGTACGGCGGCGGCGAAATGTCGGGTGACGAGATCGTGACGCTGTATCGCTTCGCCAATCGCGCACCGCTCATCTATCAGCAGAACGCGTGCGCCATCACGAGTGCGGTCATGGGAACGGCATGGCGGTCATACGGCATCGACCAGAGCAAGGGAGCGCTGCCGACAGCACCCATGATCATCCTGGCGCAGATTGCGTCGGTGTGGGTGCCGTTCACGTCGGAGAGCAAGGAAGCGGTCGCGCACTACGACGAGATCATCAAGGAAATGAAGCTCGCGGTACAGGAGTGCGGACGCCGCCTGGGCGCGTACATCCGCCGCGGTGCCCGCGAGCGCGACGAAGCCAAGAAGCGCTCCTACATCGAGAAGTACATCCCGCACATCGGCATCGCGCTGCAGGAGATTCTCGGCATCTCGGAGAAAGAAGAGAAGGATGTGGTCGACACGCTCGTCGACACACTGGAGCGAAGCCGCAAGCTATAGCTTGGAAGAAACTCGCGTTAGAGAAGAATTGCGAAATCTGACCGCGCCCCATTGACGGCTCCCGGGGACGGGACTAGCCTTCCCGTCAATCGACATCGGGACAGCCCGTCTTTCCTTCCTGCCCCGCCGCATTAGCCGACCACAGGGATCCTCGTACGACGCGCTCCGGCCGCGCGCCGATTGCGTTTCACTTCATACTGCGCGAAGAAGCCTGTTCGTTTCTTCAGCGCGCGGCGTTTTCTCTTGGGAGGGACCGCCTTCCGACGGGACCTCACACGGTCACTGGAAAGGCGCGCGCGCCCGCGCGCGCCCGATCTTTGAACTTCGAACAACGATTTCGCACACGCCGGTTGGTTGCCCGGCGAACCCGCGCGCGCGATCGTGGACAGGAGCCCCTGATGCACAAGACTCGAGTAATCTCGGCGGCATTGCTGGCGCTCGCGCTGGTGGTGACAACCGCTCACGCCGATTGGAATCCGGGTTTCAAGCACAAGATGCATTTCCCGCAGCAGCCCGATGCCAACGGATACGATGTGAA
>DATNGX010000498.1:0-4570 GCA_035605755.1 Candidatus Krumholzibacteriia bacterium | reverse complement strand
CTCTCACCCGGTGTGGTCCCGACCAGGCGGGAGCCGAAGAAGATCACGCCCACGATATTGCGCCCGCACGTTTCCTCCAGGAGAAGGACGATATCGCGGACCTCGGGCGGGATCTGGTCCGTCGGTGAGGTGGTGGCGCGTGGAAGCGCGCGCACGACCGTGCGCGACTTGTTGCTGGAATCGGTGGGTTCGCTCATTTTTCCGATAATACTAGAGAAGAAGCGGCTTGCGAATGCCGGGACGAGGTTCGCATTTCACCCAGCTTTTCCACCATGACACGGCGCAGGTCATTCGCGAACGCATCGTGGTTCTCGCGGCCGCGCCCGTCATATCGAAACGGGCCCACCACCTCGACGCGCCCCTGCACGCGCGAGAGATTGCGGATGAAATCCGGCAAACGCGCGACGTGGTACAGCCCATCGATCACGAACACGTACACATCCCACTCGCGCGCCGAGAAGAATGCGTCGAGTCCCGCGCGCTTCCAGGGACCGATTTCACCGTCTCGCGTTCTGTGACCTTCGGGATAAATGAGGATGGGGAGCGTCGAGGCGCGTGCTGTCTCAGCGAGGGCATCGAGTTCCGGTCGTCCCATGCGCCCGGGTTGGACCAGAATGTGCCCGTAGAAAGAAAGCATATGTGACACCAGAGGAATTCCCCGGCCGTATCGGGCGCGAGCGACCATGCGCGGGTACCCCGGGGACACGCACGTGAACGCCACCGGAATGTCGATGACGGACTGGTGGTTCATGACGATCAGCACGCCACCGCGCGACGCGATCGCGGGCCGGATGTCGAGGTGCGCCCGGCCGACGTGACGGATGATCTGAACCAGCGTCCGGGAGATAAAGCGCGCCCAGGCGCCAAGAATCCGTTCCCGCGACCCGCGCCGGAAGTAAACCAGCGGCGCGACGGCGATACGCGTCAGAATGTCAGACACGAGAAAAAACAGCCCGACCAGCAGAAGCGTTGTAATTCCAGTCAATTGGCTAAACAGCATCATGTGTATTCGAGGCCGTGTGCGCCGGTGTCATGCGCGGGGCGCCGGGCCGGGGTAAAACCCTTGACGCAACGGGGCTATTCCGGCAAAGTTAGCTCCCGCTTGGGAGGAGGATCGTAGTAATGCCATCAAAACCCTTGAGAGAGGGCGCGCCGGACGACGCGTCCGAGTCGTCGCTTCCCCGCGCGGAGTCGAAGCCCGCGGATACGCCGGCAGTTCCCGTGCCTTCGGCGGCGAACGATCTCGACTATAGCAACTTCTTCTGGGGTTCTGGCAAGGACCCATTCGACATCCTCGAGCCTTTCGACGACTGGTTCGACGAGGCGCGCCCGGCGGGTTACTACCTTTTCGGCCAGCCCATGAGCGGCTCGCCCAAATCCCGCATCGATGTGGTCGAGCAGCTTCATTATGAGAAGCTCAAGAACCTCATCAATCTTGCTTCCTACAATTACCTCGGGCTCTCGTATCGCCCCGAGGTGATCGAAGCCGCGCGCGAAGCCATTTTGAAGTTCGGAACCGGCTCGTCCGGCTCCCCCATTCTGAGCGGCATGACCGAGCTGCACGAAGAGCTGCAGAACCGGATCGCCGAATTCAAGAACAAGGAAGCCTGCCTGGTGTTCCCTTCGGGCTACAGCGCCAACGTGGGCATCATCGCCGGACTCATGCGCAGCGGGGACCTGATCGTCACCGACCAGTTCGCGCACGCGTCGATTGTCGACGGCATCATTCTGTCCAAGGCGCAGGTGCGCTACTTCCGCCACAACAACGCGGCGGATCTGGACCGCAAGCTCAAGGACTTCAACGGGCGCAAGCTCGTCATCGTCGAGGGCGTCTATTCCATGGACGGCGACCTCGCCAATCTTCCCGAGATCGTCGAGGTGTGCCAGCGCAACGGCGCGCGCATCATGATCGACGAAGCCCACTCCGCCTTCCTGTTCGGCCCCAACGGCCGCGGCGTGGCGGAGCACTTCGGTCTCGACGACCAGATCGATATTCACTTCGGTACGTTTTCGAAGACGCTGGGCGGCCAGGGCGGTTATGTGGCCGGCTCGCGCAAGCTCATCCGCTACCTGAAGGGCTTCGCGCGCTCGTACGTATTCTCGTGCGCGCTCTCCCCCGGTGTGGTGGGCGGTCTCATCAAGGCGTGCGAGCTCGCGCACAACGAGCCCGAGCTGCGCACGAAGCTGTTCGAGAACACCGCGATTCTCATGTCGCACCTGCGCGAGCACGGCGTCGACATCGGAGATTCCAAGTCCCAGGTGATTCCCATCATGATTCGCGACGACGACCGCATCTTCAAGGTCGCCGAGGACATGATTCACCACGGTGTGTATTTGAACCCCGTGCGATACCCCGCGGTCGGCAAGCACCGCTCGCGTCTTCGCATCTCGGTGACGTCCTCGCACACGCACGATGAGCTGCGTGCCGCGGCCGACATCATCGCGCGCGTTCTCGACAAGCACGGGTTCCTATGCCGCTGACCAGGTACGGCTTCAAATACGCCGTCAGCGCCTTCTTCGAGATGTCGCGTGACGCCGCCAAGAAAACCCTTCCCGCTCACCTCGAACCCATGGAAGTGAAGCACTCCCTGGGCGTGTTCGCGCTGACCGCTTTCGATTTCATCGACAGCGAAGTGGGCCAGTACGAAGAGCTCGTCCTCGCCGTGATCACCCCTCCGGTGCTCGGCGTCGGCGGCGAGTTTCCCCGCTCCGCATTCTTTCCCTTCTGTGTGGCCACCAGCACCGAGGCGTCGCGACTGCACGCCATCGAGCGCTGGCACCTGCCCCACTACATGAGTGATGTGCGCGTGACCTTCGAGCCGTCGGGCAACAAGATGGTCGTGCACGCGCACGAAAACGGCCGTCCCATCATCGACCTCGAAGTGAGCTCGCACAAATGGAGCAAGGTGAACCACCTCTACCAGGCGTTCACCGTCGAGCCGCCCAAACGCTTCAAGGCCGACATCCACATGGCGGGCGATTTCACCGAGCATGAAGAAGAGTCGGGCTCGCTCGAAATTCATCCGCATCCGATGTGCGAACCGCTCCTCAACGCCGACGTGGCGTCGTTCCCCTTCCGCGAATTGTGGATGAAGGACGGCGTACAGACCTTCCAGCCGCTGCAGCAGTTGTAACCAGCGGGCGAAAAGCCCGCTTCTCATGTCGCAACGCGCTCCACTTGTGCTTGTCAATCCAGCCGCCGGGCGAGGACGTCGCAAGGCGCGCCTGAAGGACTATCTCAAGCGGCTGGAAAAGCACATCGGACCGTTTGATCCGGTCTATACATCCCACGCTGGAGATGAAACACGCATTCTGGACACCGCCCTCTCACGCGGTGTTGAGAAGATCATTTCGCTGGGCGGTGATGGTACCTGGAGTGAGACGGCGAACCGCGTTCTTGCCAATGGCCGGGGACGCGACGTGTCCGTCGGGTTTCTTCCCGTCGGCACCGGCAACGACTTCGGGAAATCCATCGGCATCCGCCACGAGAACATCGATGCCGTCATGCGCGCCATCGCCGACGACACCACGCGCACCGTCGACGCAGGCAAAGTCAACGACCGCTATTTTCTCAACGTGGTCGGCATGGGTTTCGACATCGCGGTGATCGACGATGCTGCGAAGACGCCGCTCCTGCGCGGCGACGCGCTCTACAAATTCTGTGCGTTGAAACAGCTCTTTCGTTTTCCCGGCGTGAGGCTCGGTATCGCCGAGGGCAGCAACTCCCCCGACACGTGGCTCGAAGTGTTGATGCTCACCATCAGCAACGCGAACTACTTCGGCGGCTCATTTCATATTGCGCCCCGCGCCAGCCTGGTCGATGGTAAAGTAGACCTGGTCGCCATTCACGACGCGGCGCCGCTCACACGCGCCAGACTCTTCGACATCGTGGGCAAAGGCAAACACGAGGGACACGACAAGGTGACGTTCCGCACCGCTGTTTCATTCTCGATTCATTTTCAGGGAACGCTCCGCTACGAAGCCGACGGCGAAGTGTATTCGTCGACGTCTCCGTTGGTGGTCATGTCGGTCAAGAACGCGCTCAAGGTGTGCGCGCCCGCATCATGAAAGCAGTCGTATTCGACGGCGCCATTCCGCGCTACCTGGCCACACGCGCCATTGCGGCGGTGTCCAGGAGCTCGCTCATGGGACGCGGGCAGTGCATGGAATTGAGGGATGTACCCCCGCCTCTGCTTCCAACCGAGCGCTGGGTTCGAGTCGGCACGCGCATGGGCGGCATCTGCGGGAGCGACGTGAGCCTGGTCACGCTCAGCATGTCGCCGTCCACGTCGCCATTCTCGTCGTTTCCCTTCGTCGTGGGACACGAGAACGTCGGCACGGTGATGGAGATCGGATCGCACGTGACACGCGTCGCCGTGGGCGACCGCGTAGTGGCCAATCCACTCTTGTCGTGCCGCGTGCGCGGCATCGACCCTCCCTGCGTGCACTGCGCCGCCGATGCGCCGTCGCGCTGCGAACACTTCACCGACGGCGCGCTCGAGCCGGGAATGATCCTCGGAACCACCAAAGGTCTGGGCGGAAGCTGGGGCGAGCAGTACGTCGCGCACGA